>JBDTWG010000152.1:0-8129 GCA_040006855.1 Nitrospira sp. | reverse complement strand
TAACGTCCATTTCGTCGCTTCTTCCATTGACAGTTTTGTTGCTCAAGACTAGCCTGTCGCTGTTTTTGGCATGACGAGATGACCGCCCTGTTGAGCACCTCGATTGTTCCGCCGATGCAATTCACTGGGAAGACAGGTCGCCTGGATGGCTGAACAAAAAGATGAAAAATCCAAGCTGCCGTTAACCGGCGTGCTGGCGTTGCTGTTGGCGGCCGTGAGCAGTCTCATCATTTACCAGGTGCCGCTCAAGACCTCACGCCCAATCGATAAGGAGGCCGAAAAATACCTGTCCGTGAAGGCGGATCGCGTACAGGCGCGTCTCTGGCAGGATCCGTTCGAGGCGATCTCGACCCATCAGCTCAAGGAGGCCGCGTCGAAACCAGCTGGCGGGAGCCATGTTCATTCGCATCACACGTTTTCCGATCTGCTGCGGGCGATCCGCCTCGAGCCCACTGCATCGGAATTTCTGATGCTTCCCGTCTTCATGGATGGCAGCCCGTATGCCAATGGTGTGGAGTCCAGGTTGAAGGACCGGTATGCCGTGGGCTCCGCGCTGGGTGCAGCAGGGTATCTGCCAGAGTCCGGGGAATACATTCGTTATGTCGAGTGGACCCGGCCTGCTGACTCGCCTCTGCTCATTCCGGCCGAATGGTTTCTGCCGGATCGGAACAGCCGGATTTCGTCGGATAGACAACCGGTGTTGGTGCTGTGGCTCAAAGACCAGGATTTCAGTCCCGACCCTCTTGCGACGTTGGGAGGGCTGATCACCTATCTGAATGGCAGGCCCGGTCAAGGAGGCGGAAGCTACAGGGTGTTGGGCCCACGCACCTCCGGCACACTCTCCTCCATGTTGGGAGAATTGAAGCGGCCTTTCTTCGACATCGCCGCATTGAAAGGCGCGACTTTCTATTCCTCCTGGGCCACGGCCGCTACTCCATTTTTGTTCGACCAGTCCCGCAAGGACGCGGATGAACGGGATGTCGCGCGTGCGTTTGCCCAGCGGGGGCTTTCCTTCGTCAGGACGATCGGAACGGATGACGAACTGGCAGAACAACTCGTGGAAGAGCTGAAACGCCGTCGAGTCGATCTGATGCTTAGACGGGATCAGGCAGGGAACTGCAGCAATGACATGAAGGACAGCAGTACGGATCCGTCCTTGCTCCCGAATGCGCAACAGACTTGTCAGATCCCACACGTCGCGTTGATTTCGGAATGGGATACGCTGTACGGGCGGGCCTTGCCGCTGACGTTCGTCGCCATGGCAGAAGCGATGGCGAAGGCGAAGAATGCCCCGGGGGGCAGGCGGATCGAGCCCGAGCTCAACGTGCTTCGTACTGGAGCATGGCCCAAGTGGGTTCACCGTTATTCGTATCTCGCCGGGCTGGACGGGGAGTTGCCACCGAAGGGGGATGCAAAGGACGCAGCCGGTACGCCAGCGAAGGGAAAACCGGGAGATAAAATCTCGGGGGCTCAAAGCACGGAGGAAGCGCCGACCGGTCGAAGTCAGCTGGATTACCTGCGACGCTTGGCCGAGACCTTGAAACACGACGCCACAGAATTTGTGGCGATCGGTGTCCTAGGCAGCGATGTGTACGACAAGCTCATGATCTTGCAGGCATTACGGAACGACTTTCCGCGCGCGATCTTTTTCACGACCGATCTGGATGCCAGAATGACCCATCCAGGGCAGGGGCAGTGGACGCGCAACCTGATTGTCGCGTCACATTTCGGGCTGACACTGCATCCGGATCTTCAAACGCCGATCCCGCCCTTCCGCGACAGTTACCAGACCGCCTTGTTCTACTCGGCCTTGCGGGCCGTAGAATATGTGGTGTCCGGCCCTCAGGAAGAGGAGGTGCGGAGCTCTCTCACCCCGGCGAGGTTTTCGACCGCGAGCAAGCCTAGGTTGTATGAAATGGGGCGGCATGGCGCGGTGGATATCAGCCTCGATCAGCCCGGAACTCTTCCGAGCATTCATGCGCCACGTCCGGATCTCAATCCCACGACCGGGATGCTCAGTCTGCCTAGTGCCGGAAAAATAGGGCTCGCCGGCCTGGCAGTGGGCGCGGCGCTGCTCTGCGCTCTGCTTCTCAATAGCGAGTTTCTGAATCTGCTCCGTGCGCGCACGCATAGGATCATGCTGCTATCCATGCTCGCGTTTGGAGGAGCCACTGCCGGTCTGCTGATGTGGGCCATGAGTGATGGGTCGGCAGGCGAACCATTCAGTCTCACGCAAGGGGTCAGCGTGTGGCCGACGACTGTTATCCGGCTCCTTGCCTGTGCCCTCTGCGGAATCTTTTTCTACTACTCCTCAATGAGGCTCAGAGAAAACGACCGAGCCTTGGCGACGAGATTTGCTCTCCTTCCCTCGAAGACCGCATCGATCATTCCCTGCTCGCTGCTGGGGATCCACTATTGGCGCCCTCACCCTGGTGGAGCCGCTCTGGCGACGGACCTCTGGCAGGAATACCAAACACTCGGGAAATGGAAGCACCGGTTGAGTCGCATCGTACCCCAAACGCTCTGCTACGGCGTTTTGGGATGGCTCCTCATGCGGTTGTTTGGTTCGCCGACGATGCCTTGTCGGGGCTCGGCTTGTTTCGAGATCAACGCGCTCATACTGTTGCTGAGTGTCCTTGGAATGACTCTGCTGATGTTCTATGTGGTGGACGCCACGAGACTGTGCCGACGCTTGATCAAAATCATGATCGCCACCAAGATCCTCTGGCCCGAAGCCCTTCTGGCGCAGGAGGTGATCAATCACGAGGTAGACAGGGTCAGCCGGAACGAATGGTTGGGCATCGAGCTGATTGCGCAGCGCACGGCCGTCATCAGCTTCATGCTGTACTATCCATTCGTCATTCTGTTTCTCATGGGGGTGGCGCGTCACACATACTTTGACAACTGGGATTTTCCTGTCAGCCTGATGGTTATTTTTGGCCTGAACGCGGCCTACGCGTTCGGGAACGCGGTCTACCTGCGCCGTTCCTCTGAAGATGCGAAACGCACCGCCGTGGCACAACTGAAGGGTAAGCTATCTGGCCTGACCGGCGAGTCCGTGAACAGGAAGCAGATTGAACGAATGGTCGAGTTGATCGACGACAATCGCGAGGGCGCGTTCCTCCCGTTCACGCAGCATCCTCTGTTCGGTGCGATCGCGCTACCGACCGGCGGGACGGGCCTCGTGCTGTTGGTGGAGTACTTGGCCACGGTTTTCTAAGAGCCGCCGTCGGCATGGAGCATCGTATTCCACGAGCTACCACGTGCCAGCATTGCAGCATAACGTCATTCATACAGGCCGTTCCTTGCTTCACTCGCGCAGACCTGGTACAGTGCCCTTGTTCGCGTAAGGCCTTCTGTACTCGGGGGCAGCTGCTCCTGGAACACCGAAGTCTTACGCGATTGTTGTATGTGCCCGCTGCCGCGCCGTTTCTGCTGAGCATACCGCCGAAGGTGTTTTCCTCCGTCGTTCGCATCGTCAGCCCGTCACAGCCGTGGGAATCGTTCCACAACTCTTCCAAGAGGTGTTTGGTTGTTTCAAAAATCGTGTTGTCTTTTCCGAGCGTTCTTCCGCGATGCGGCAGGAAGTCTCTATCACATTGTCATTGTGGCGCTCAGCGCGGGCATTGCGTTGCTCTTGCCGGCCGGAGCCAGGCAGTTCCTGTCGTTCTGGTCTCACGTCGAGGACGACAAGTTCTCCCTGATTGCAGTGGAAATGACCGCCGCCATTTTGTTGATGCTGTGCTTTAAGTACATGCATCGCAGCATGCGGGACCGAGCCCTCGCCGCCGCGGCGACGGGAGCCGGTCTCGTGTCCTTTTTCCCGCGGCCCGCGCGTGAGGCAGCGCAGCGTATCACGACCTTGAAGGAAGAGCAGGGGGCAGGTCGCACCGTGATGGTGATCGGGTCCAGCGGATCCGGCACGGTTGTCGATCAGGTGGGCGATCTGTCGTCGGTCCTCGACAAGTGCCTGGAGGCGAAGGTTATGCTGGTCAATCCCTTCAGTCAGGATGCAAGCGCGCGTATGCAGGCGCTTGCCCATCCTGCGTATAGTCCTCAGGCGTTTCGCGAGGAAGTTCGGCAGAGCATTGCTCTCCTTCGGCGACTCAAGGCCATCGGGAAAGTCGTAAGGCTCAAGCTGTACTCAGACGCGCCGTTGGTCAAGCTGGTGATTTTCGGCGATTACCTCTGGCTTCAGCATTACCATGCCGATCTGGATCTCCAAACCATGCCGGAGTATGTCCTCCAACGCAACCGCAAGGAGCATGGCCTCTACACGCTCTATGCGCACTACTTCATGCAACGATGGGAAAGCCCCGAGATTCCGGAATATGATCTGGATACCAACGAGCTGGTGTATCGCACTCGCACCGGCCATGAACTCCGGCGAGAACGCTTCGAACTCGAGGCTGAGCCTGCCGCGACGCCATCGATCGATACCCCATCGCCTGCCGCTCCCCGAGAACCTTTTCAATTGCTCCATGCTCGTGGTCCTTACCTGCCGGGGAGAGGATACGAAACCGAATAGGTCCATCATTCCGTGCGCACGACGCGACGCCCACTCCAACTTCATGTCTCTCACGATTTGACAGGATTTCCCCTAAAAACGTACGCTGCGCCGATTTCTCTAAAAAGGGTGAGGCGTGGCGTTCAGCGAACTCGAGCTCAAACGCATTGAGAAGACGGTCGGTCAACTCTGCCTCAGACGCATGCCCATCCACCTCCAGCCGCAGTTGCGGCTGGAGTATCGGGTGAAAGGGCATGAGGTGCTCATTGTCGAACGACGGCCTCGCTGGGATAAGCCTGATGAGTGGCGTGAATCAGCCATCGCCAAGTTGAAATTTGTTCGAACGGTTCAGCAATGGCAGCTCTATTGGCAGCGGGCCAATCTCACATGGTACGGCTATGAGCCATATTTTTCGAGTCACGACATGGCAGATCTTGTTCGTGAAATCGATACGGATCCTCACGGCTGTTTCTTCGGGTAACGGAATCAGGGTAACTGGTTGATTCTGTCCGTAGACGTGAACATCGTGGGATTCGGTGTGGTGCTCCGATCGCTCCAGGGCGAATAAGCATGGGATGTTCAGGTACCTGAGGAAAGTCATGCAGTCAGAGCGTGTGCATCAGGAGAGTCTGCGAGGGACGAAGCAGTGGATTGTCTTCGTGCATGGATTCGGGAGCTCTGATGAGACCTGGACCACTCTGCGGGACGCGCTCTTGAGTGATGAACGAGTGACGGCACGATTCGAGATCGCGCCCTCTTTCAATTACCTCTCGAGGCTCTTCCGCATTCCGATCTATCAACGTTCCCCGAGTATCGGCGAAATCGCCGGTCAATTGCGTGATCATCTCAAACGAGTGGCGCCCTCTTCCGATCGAGGGCAGGGAGTCGACCTGACCCTGGTTGGGCATAGCATGGGCGGGCTGGTCATTCAAAAGTACATGGAAGAATGTTTCGCCTCTCCGGCGGCCGGCGAACTGCAACGCATCCGCCAGGTGATTCTGTTGGCGACGCCCAATTTCGGCTCTCGCATCATTTCCGGACTGCGCAAGATGGTGTCGTTACTCTTGCCGAATCCGCAGGAGCAGGCGCTACGCCTGTTTAGTGAGCATACCTGCGACACCCATGAGAAGATTCGAGACCAGATCATCGATGCCAAACAATGGGGCGATAGTCGTGGGCTGCCGATTCCGTTCTATTGTTTTTG
Organism: Nitrospira sp.; assembly: GCA_040006855.1. Taxonomy (GTDB): domain Bacteria; phylum Nitrospirota; class Nitrospiria; order Nitrospirales; family Nitrospiraceae; genus Nitrospira_A. The sequence goes on along the minus strand of JBDTWG010000152.1, from coordinate 2,418 downwards.
GGGTGACGCCGACGCGGTGGTGCCGCGAGCGTCTTCTCGCGGGTATTTTCTCTAAGGGCAGTGTATTCCGGGAGACCATCATTCGATTTTGAAAATGTCCCGTCCGAACGAAGGGGCGGCCTCCGGTCCGGAGGGCAAGCGTTATCACGAGTTCGTGTCTGTTCTGCTTGATCCGCATGGCCATTCCAATGTCTGGGAGATCGAGCGATTTACCTATGCGGTGAAAGTGTCTCCGCATCCCCCGCATGAGGCGATTGTGGCCAGGCATGGCGCCGTTCAACGAGAGCTGCAGAGTGACAACGTGGCGCAGGTTGTGCACCAGGTGGAGTTCAGCGCGAAGAACCATTGCGCTGATCCCTACGTACTGAAGTACGGCACGAGTCGCCATGGTTGGATCAATCCGAAAAAGCCGCCGCTGCCTCACCATACGCCGGCCGATAAGCGCGCGATTTACGAGAATTCCGGCAACTACGTCTGGTACGAAGTACTTCCGAACGAGTTAAAACCACTCCAGGGCACACAGGGACCCACGGCGCGCATGGAACTGGACGTGTATCGGGGCTATGATGAAGGCCGGCGTGATTTCCATATGCATTTGGGGAAAAAAGCCTTTTATCGGCGGCTCTCGTTCCGTGTGGATCTTTCGGACTATTTGGCGCAAGGTTGGATCATCAAGGAGGAGCCCACGCTGGTGGTGAGCGATTATGAGCCCCCGAGTGATAATCCTGACGACCATAGCCGCTGCTTGGATCCGTCGCGAGGCGGATCGGAGCCGCCAACGAGGGATCCGTACGGGATTTGGACCTGGGAGATTTCGAACCGCAAAGAGGGCATGATCGGGGTACGTTGGGATCTCACTCGCCCTTCGCCGAGAATTTGACACATCTGCCCGAGTTCTCACATTGCCGAACTTTATTCCGATCTGCTTCAGGACTTACATATGAAAATTGGTACGATTGATCACAGTAGCGAGGACCTGGTTTCACCAGGACCCGTGTTCTTTTCCTACGGATTCCGACCGTTCTTTCTTGGCGCGGCGCTGTTTGCCGGGCTCGCCATCCCAGCCTGGATCGTGATGCTGGCCGGAGGCGGAAGTTCCGCGGCGCTCTCGGTTGCTCGGGACTGGCACGTGCACGAGATGGTCTTTGGTTTTCTTCCCGCGGTGATCACCGGCTTCTTGCTGACAGCGGTTCCGAACTGGACGGACCGGCCGCCGATTCAAGGACGCGCGTTGATGCTGTTGTTTGCCCTGTGGCTGTCTGGACGTCTGGTGATGGCGGTTCCATTGCTCACGCCCGTGTTGTCGGCCCTCATCGATGGAAGTTTCTTCGTCGTAGTGGCAGGGTTGGTCTGGAGAGAGCTTGCAGCCGGAGGGAGTTGGAACCAGGCTCCCGTGGCAGGGGTAATCAGCCTCTATGCCTGCGCAAACATCTTTTTCCACCTCAGTGCGGTGAGTGGAGAGGAGATCGATCTTGCCGTGCGCGTGGCGCTGGCGTTGATCATGGTCCTCCTCACGCTGATCGGCGGACGCCTCGTTCCCAATTTCACCAGAGAATTTCTGGCCGGACAAAGCGAGACTCGGCGGCCTGCGCCCTTTTCGCGCTTCGACGGCCTGTCTATCGTTTTGGTGGCTATCGCCGTTGTTGCCTGGGCAGTGCAACCGCAGAGCATCGCGACGGGCTGGTTATTGGTGGCGGCCGGGTTCGCCAATGTGGGCCGTTTGTTGCGCTGGTACGGCTGGCTCACCTGGCGCGAGCCCTTGGTGTTGATCCTGCATTGGGGCTATGGCTGGCTGGCGCTGGCTATGCTGCTGTTGGGAGGTGCGATCCTCGGAATCGGTCTCGCGAAAGAAGATGCCCTGCATGCCCTGACAACCGGCGCCATTGGTGTCATGACGTTGGCGGTGATGACGCGCGCGAGCTTAGGCCACACGGGACGCGCTCGGCATGCCGGTCCTGCTACCGTCTGTATCTACTTCCTGGTGACCATCGCCGCGCTCGTACGAGTGTTTGGCCCGAGCACCGGCCTTCCGACGTATCTCGTCTTGGGTGCGGCTGCAGTGAGCTGGAGCGGCGCGTATCTGTTATTTGCTGCGGTCTATGGACCGTATGTTCTGCGTCCGAATATTGCCGAGTAAGGGGTGCACATCCGGGCACGTATTCTGCGTGGGGATCCATTGTTTGCGCATACCTGCTCTGTAAGTTGACACTGCTCGCCTCGAAACGTACCCTGTCAGAATCGCTGTGCCCATTCGAGTCCTGATGGGACGGGCCGGCCAATGAGAGGGACTTGTCCATGCAAGCGACGTTTCGGCCTGGCATACGCGAGGACGCGCAGGCATGCGGCGCTGTTTTCTACGACGCCTTCAAACTCATCGCAGAGCAGCACAACTTTCCGATCGATTTTCCCCAGCCGGAG
>JBDTWG010000151.1:0-8164 GCA_040006855.1 Nitrospira sp. | reverse complement strand
ATGGAAAATCTCGAGTATTTCGCCGGCCTGGCGGGGAACGAGGCTTCGCGGGAGCAGCTCGGGAGCGCACTGAGCGAGGCCGGTCTTAAAACCGAGGCACACTCGCGCAAGGTCGCCGGCTACTCGAAGGGGATGAGACAAAAGGTCGTCATCGCGCTCGCCATCGTCCGGGGCGCCAGGGCGATGCTGCTCGATGAGCCGACCTCGGGCCTCGATCCGCACGCGGCCAATGATTTCGGCGAGCTGTTGCGTCGCATGACCGCGTCGGGGGTTGCGATACTGATGGCCACGCACGATTTGTTTCGCGCCAAGGACATCGCGACTACCATCGGCATCATGAAGCAGGGTGTCCTGGGCGTGAATTTGTCTGCGTCCGAAGTCAGCCACACCGACTTGGAGCACATCTATCTGAAGTACATGAGGGACTAACCATGCAGGCACACACCGACGCACAAGCCGTTCCCGCGTCCGCCGGCCGCAATCGAAAGGAACGCAGCCTGCTCGGCCCTGCCTGGCGCGTGGCACGCAAGGAAGTGACCGATCTTTACCGCGACGGTCGCATCATATGGGCCATGGCGGCCGTGGCGCTGTTGATCATGGCCTCGATCGCACTGTCCTGGCAGGACTTCCGCTCACGCGAGGCGGAGCGAGCGCAGGCCGATACGACGGTGCGCCATCAGTGGGAGAATCAAGGCGCCAAGAATCCACACAGCGCGGCGCATTTCGGCCAGTACGCCTTCACGCCCGAATCGGTCCCGGCGGCAATCGATCCGGGCACGCTTGCTCATACCGGAAGCGCGGTCTGGCTCGAGCCCCACCGCAGGAACCTGTTCCGTTTTCATCCCGCCGAGGACCAGACTGCGGCGGTTCGTTATGGGCCGCTGACGCCGGCATTGCTGCTGCAAGTCGTGGTGCCGTTGCTGATCGTGTCCTTCTGCTTTGCGTCGGTCGCCGGTGAGCGCGAGGCGGGGACGCTGCGGATCCTATTGAGCCTCGGGCTCACCCGAGGCCAACTGTTTCTGGGTAAAGCCCTCGGCGTCGCTCTGGCGGGCGCGCCGCTTGCCGTGCTGCTCTTCGCGCCGGTGGCAGTGCTGGGGCTGGCCCATACCGGGCAGGGCGGCGACGGCACCGATCAGGTCTTGCGACTGCTGTTGATGGCGCTCGTTTATTGCGCCTACTGGTGCGTGTGGGTGCTCGTTGGTCTGGGGGTATCCAGCCGTGCCGCGACGGCGCAACGCACGCTCATTGTTCTGTTGGCGCTGTGGGCGCTCGCCACGCTGCTGGCTCCTCGGGTCGGCTCCTTCCTGTCCGAACAGATCGCCAGGCCGCCTTCCACGCCGGCATTTATCGATAGCATACAGAGCGACCTGGCCCACGGCCTTGACGGCAAGTCGCCCGCCGAGACGCGTTACCAGGAACTCGTCGAACAGACGCTGAAAGAGTACAACGTGAAGAGCCTTCAGGAGTTGCCGGTCGGTTTCGGCGGCCTGCGACGGCGCTCGCAAGACGCCTATTCGGAACGCGTGCACGATAAACACTTCGACGCGCTGCACGACACCTGGCGTCGCCAGGCGCGACTGCACCTGCTCGTCTCGGCTGTCAGTCCCCTCATTCCGGTCCAGGCCTTGTCCCAGGGCCTCGCCGGCACAGATGTCGAGCATCACATACATTTTTCCCAGGCCGCCGAACGCTACCGCCGCTACTTCGTCGATTTCACGACCGACGCACTGACCGCCGGCGAACAGGGAACTGAAAAACGAATGACTGCCGGGAACGAGATGTGGCAATCGATCAAGGCATTCGACTACCGGCGCCCGACGGTGGGTGAGGCGTTGCGCTCGCAGTGGCCGGGCTTGCTGGTTTTGGCGGCATGGCTGGTGGCGAGTGCCTGGTACGCCTACCGATCGTTCCGGCGACTGAATTTCGAGTGAGGACGACATGATCCGACTACTGCATCTCGAATGGCAGAAGGATACACGCGACCGGTCCCTATGGATCCAGATCGCCTTGCTGTGTCTGTTGCTCGTCGCGGCGGCGATCAACGGCACCGGTGACGTGACCGAAACCAGAGATTCTATGGCGGCCTCGAACGGCTACGAGTCCGCGCGCATGGCTGAACTCCAGCACAGCGCCGGGGAAGTATCGCGGGGGCACAAGCCCATCCAGTTCGCGACGGACGGCTCGAATCCTGCCCGCGTGGGCGGAGGAGACGGTGCGCGTCGAGTCTGGTTGCCGCCGGCGGATTTCGCCTCGTTCGCGGCTGGCTATCTGAGCGCGCTGCCGCAATCGCATACGGTCACGACCTGGTCGCGCCATACGCGCACCGACGGCTATGACCTCAGGAGTCCCGCCAACCACACGAGCGGGCGCTTCGATGTCGGCTTCGTCTGCGTGCTGCTCGTGCCGCTGTTCGCCATTGCGCTGGGTTATAACGTCGTGTCCGCGGACCGCGAGTCGGGCACATTGCGCCTAGTGAGCGCGCAGTCGGTGTCGCTGCCTCGCCTGATCGCCGTGCGCTTGGGGTTGCGTCTCGCACTGCTTATGGCCCCCATCGCCACCGTCAGCGCCGGCCTTTATCTATGGACGGCGCCGGAGATCACGGTAGAAGGATTATCGAAATGGCTGGTCCTGCTCGGCGCGCTGAGCTGCTATGTCGCGTTCTGGCTGGCGTTGTGCGGGATCCTCAACGTGTCAGGGCGCAGTTCATCGTGTAATGCGATGACCGGGGTGTCTCTCTACCTTGCGTTCACCATCCTGTTGCCCACCGCCATCCAGGTTGCCGCGGCGAAAGCGTTCCCGCCGCCTGCTCGCCTGTCGCTCATTCCCATTATGCGGACGATCACCAGCGACATCGAAAGCGGCGAGAAATCCAAGGCGCTCGTCGACAGCTATTATCGCGACCACCCCGAGGTCGTGCCGGCGGCGGATTCGGCGAATAAGATGGAGCCGAGGACCAAGCTTTTCCCCAAGGCGCTGGAATTCGACCGCCGCCTGGTACCGATCATCAAGGAGCAAGAAGCGGCGTCCCAGGCCCAGTCTGATTTCGCGCGCCGGCTCTCGTTCCTGTCGCCGCCGTTTGCGTTGCAACTGATTCTCGAGCAGTGGGCGGGCAACGACTTGGAGCGCAATAGGACATTCGCCGGGCAGGTCGATGCGTATGAACAGGCGTGGCGCGAGTTCTTTGGACCCAAGATCATGGGGCTCGCCATGCTGGTCCCGGAAGATTACCTGCGTCTGCCGACTTTTCAATTTCGCGAAGAACCCGCGTGGAGCTTCTGGCGGCGCGCATTCCTACCACTGGGTTCGCTGTTTGCAGTCAGCAGCGTTGCGGCGGGCATACTGGGATTGACGCTTCCCAAGTCGCCCTTACGCTGGCGCAAGAGGCAGGTGAACCTGGGCATGGATGAGCGCTGGGCCCGCAAGGCGCACCGCCGGATTGGCATTCTTGCCCTCGGGTTTCTGTTGCTCTCGGTCAGCACGGGACTGTTGTGGGCTAATGCAAAGTTCCTGTATTGGGACGAGAACTATAAGGAGCGAGTGCGACCGGTCGCCGGTCCGACGCTGGAGGCGGCCAGGATTTCGCTTCAGGAAGTGATGGACCTGAGCAAGGCCGCGGTTGAAGGTCCGGCAAGCGTCACGCAGGCCACTCTGCGCGCTGATTTCGGACGGCTTCTCTATGACGTCAGACTTCGTGCAGGAGGAAAGGCCAGCACGTTTCTGTTTGATGCCGTGACCGGAGAGCTCCTTTCCCCGATTTCCACTGAGCTGGCCAGGAACATCGCCAGGCAATACGTAAGCGAGAACGCCGAGATCACCGCCGTGGCCACGGAACAATACATCCCGCGAAAAAAGCACAAGGCACAAGCTGCCGTTCGTGTCGCCTTCAACGATACGAATCGAACCGAAATCGTGCTCGACCGCCAAACCGGCGAGATTCTCGAAGACGAAGGGCGGTGGCGGAAAGTGCATTTCGCGGTCATGCAATTGCATCAGCTGAACTTCTTTGGATTCGAAAAAACGCTGCTCAATATTCCAGGCATTCCGCTGCTCCTCATGGGCTTCTCGGGATTGGCATTATGGGGGTTTCAGCGCGCTCGGGCGCGACGCGCGAAAGCCGCGGCTGTTGTGGGGCAGGATGCGCGCTATGCTCCCGCTTCGAGCGGGGAATCGGAGGGAGCCCACCGTGGGTGAATCACGGCGAGTCGAAGGCAGGGAGGTGGTGGCCTTTTCTTTCGTCGGTTGTTTAGAATGTGCGGAACGGTATGGCAATGACGATTCGTACCATCAAAGGCCGCATTGTGCTGGCGATCGTGCTGGTGGGCTGTGTCCCGCTGCTGATCGGCCTCCTCCTCGCCTACATGTCGGGCATGCAATCGTTGCGGGACCTCATCGGCGGCAACCTGCAGGCGGTCGCGGTTCAGGCTGCCGACCGGGTGACCATGCTGGTCCAGAGCGAAATTCAAGCAGCCCGTTTACTGGGATCGGCCCCTCTCCGCGTGCGTCAGCCGGTCGAGGCGGCCAACCGTGCCTATCCTCCGGATCTTGCGCAGGCGGACCTCATCATCCAGGAGCGCACGCAAATCTGGGAGAAGGGGAAGGAGGCGGCGGCTCGATTGCTCGATGGAGAACTCTCGCGCTTTCTCCTCGACACGAAGGTCCGAAGCGGGGACAAAGTCGTGGGCCTCTTGATCGTCGATCAATATGGGTCGTTGGTCGCTGCCAGTTCGGAACCTGATCATTACTCCTTCGAGGGCGAGTCGTGGTGGACTGCGATCCGTTCCGGCGGCATTGATCACGTGCATGTCAGCGGATTGATTCCGACGAAGGAAGGCTCTTTCCGGACGCCGGAGGAAACGATCGACATTGCCGTGCCGATTCTGGACGAGCGTCACCATACCGTCATCGGCGCCGTCAAGGCCTCCTATCGGTTCGACACTCTCTTCGGTATGATCAACCACATTCGTATCGGGCAAACCGGCCATGCCATGCTCTTCAATGCCGCCGGGGAGCCCCTGGTCTGTCCGATCCTTCCTCGGCAAGCTCATCGCATCCCCAGCCAGTTGATGGCCATGATCGTCTCCTCCGAACCCGGCTGGGGTATCGCCGAGGACGACGGACATGGCGGCACCGACACAGTGGTTGGATACGCGCCGGTGACCGGTCTCACCTTGCCGGACAATACCTGGCATATTTTCGTCAGACAGCAGCCGGTGGAGAGTTATGCTCCGATTCGGGACCAGCTCAGAAATCTGGCGGTGATCGGTCTTGTCATGGTGGGTCTGTTGTGGGCGATCGGGCGCTATGTCGCGACGAGAATTGCCCGCCCGATTCAAGTTCTGAAGACAGGGGTCGAGGCGATCAGCCGGGGCACCTACGATGGTCCGCTCGATCTGAAAACCGGAGATGAGTTTGAAGAGTTGGCGGTGGCGGTGCATCGCATGGCGGATAAGTTACAGGCGTCGCGATCGGAGTTGGAGTCGCTCAACGCGGCGCTGACGCATCGCGTGGAGGAGAAGACCGCGGAGATCACCCGGCAGATGCGAAAACTGGAATTATCTGAACGGTTGGCTACGCTGGGTAAGGTGGCCAGTGGGATCGCCCACGAGATCAACAATCCCCTCGGCATTATTCTCAATCGGATCGAATGTATGGAAGCCGATGCGGCACAGGCGCAGCTGACGGATGAGGTCGGGCGGGACTTAGTCACGATCCGCACGCAGGCGGAACGGATTTCCCGAGTCACACGCAGCATCCTCACCTTTTCGCGCGGCACCGTCTCGACATTAAAGCCGCTCGACCTTAATTGTGTGGCCCGCACCTGCGTGGCCATGGCTGGTGAACGGGTCGCAGGACGTTCCGTGCGGATCGATGCGCAACTGGCGCCAGAATTATCCCCGGTGATGGGAGATCGAGACCGGCTGGAAACGGTGCTGCTGAACCTGATCAACAACGCCATCGACGCGGTGACGGGACATGCAGCGCAAGGGCTCATCACGCTGCGCACGGCGCGGACGCTCCTCAATGGGGATGAGTGGGTTCAGATCAGCCTGTCGGATAACGGGCCCGGCATTCCGCCCGCCATCCTTGATCGGATTTTCGATCCGTTTTTTACCACGAAGCCGGCAGGGCAAGGGACCGGGCTGGGATTGTTTCTCAGTTATGGAATCGTCTCGGACCATCGCGGCCGCATCGAAGCGCGAACCAGCGCCATCGGGGCGACCTTCGAGATATATCTGCCTACGGTGGGTCTTGGGATACCGCTTCAGGAAGGAGCACCATGGGGATTGCAGGAAAAATCTTAATCGTCGACGACGAGCAGGACGCATTGGAGAATTGCCGCCGCATCTTGAGCCGCGTGCCCTATCAATGTTTCACGGAGTGCAATCCCGTTCGCGCACTCGACATCATTCAGCGGGAGCGGCCGGGCTTGATCTTGACCGATCTGCGTATGCCGGCCCTGGACGGAATCGAGGTGTTGACTGCCGCCAAGCGGCTCGACCCCTCCGTGCAGGTCGTGTTGCTGACCGCCCATGCCACCGTGCAGACCGCCGTCACGTCGATGCGCTACGGCGCGTTCGATTACATTACCAAGCCATTCGCCGGCACCGATCTTGTGCAGGTTGCACGTCGTGCATTCGGAGAGGATGGCCCGGCGCCGTCGACCGGCACGGGAGCGGCCGACGATGGTGCGCGTCTCGATCAGATGCAGCCGAGAAGGCGTGCCAGCTTTGCGCGTGTGATCGGTGAGAGTCCGGCCATGCAAGCGGTGTTCAACCTGATTGAAAAGGTCGCGCCTACCCATTCGAACGTGCTGGTCTATGGAGAGAGCGGCACGGGAAAAGAGTTGGTTGCCCATGCCATTCATGATGCCAGTCTGCGGGCAGACCGTCCCTTCATTCCCGTGGATTGCGTCTCCTTGCCTGATACGCTGCTCGAGTCTGAACTGTTCGGCCATGAAAAGGGCGCGTTTACCGGCGCGCACGTATCCAAGCCGGGGCTCTTCGAAATCGCGTCAGGCGGAACGGTGTTTCTCGATGAAGTCAGCGGGATGAGCCAAACGCTGCAGTCGCGATTGTTGCGGGTCTTGCAGGAACGGCAGATGCGGCGAGTCGGCGGCATCCGGTTCATGAACGTGGATGTGCGTGTGATCGCGGCCTCTAACCAGGATCTCGAGGCGGCCTGTCGACGCGGAGAATTTCGCGAAGACCTGTATTACCGGTTGAATGTCATCCCTATCGTGTTACCGCCTTTGCGAAGCAGAGAGGGAGATATTCCACTGTTGTCCCGAGAATTTCTTCGGCGCTTTATGAAGCAACAAGGGCCCGGCGCGGGCTTCGTGCCGGATTTGAGTGCTTCTGCGGCGGAGCTTCTGTGCGGATACTCCTGGCCGGGTAATGTGCGTGAACTACAGAACGTGATCGAGCGGGCAGCGGTGCTCGCTGATGGTCCTACCATTATGAGCGCCCACCTGCCGGAACGTCTGCGGGGGATTGAGGGCGACGACTCAGGCCCCAATGAAACGGCCTCGTTCAAACAGGCCAAACAGGCGGCCGTCACCACCTGGGAGCGAAGTTTCCTAATCGATCTTTTGAAGCGACATGAAGGCCATATGGGGCGCGCCGCACGCGAGTCCGGTGTCGACCGTAAGACGATCGAGCGAATGGTGAAGAAGCACGGCTTGCGGGCCTTGTTCTGATTTATCCACCGATCCGCTTCCATTTATTCATTCCCCCTCATTCTCCCCATCCCAGCCACATCGTTCCGACCTCTTCGTGAATGGGACAGCCATGTCCCATGCCGGCTAATTCTTCGGACATCTTGTATTTGCCAATAAACGCAGGCTCTTTCGTCTCTTCGTTCCGCTGCGATGGGGCGCCGCTGCCCCATTTGTGGTGAGCAGGAATTGTATTTTCAAAATAACAGCAGCATTTGCCGACTTTCTCGCGTGGCGAAATGAGGAACAAGAGTTGCTCTAGTCTTGGCTGTCTTTATGCGTCCAGTGATGAACGCGGCTGTATGTCATCCATCGAGTTCAAGGACGTGAAAAGCGAAGGACCGGCCTCCTGAGTTTTCCACTCCATGAGGGTGCAGGTCCTCTGGACCTGCACCGTAAAACCAGTGCAGTTGTTGTTAGGTGAGGACGTGGAGAAGGAGGGACCCGCCT
>JBDTWG010000150.1:0-8202 GCA_040006855.1 Nitrospira sp. | reverse complement strand
CGCCGGCGCAAGGGTGGCGATCAATTATGTTGTCCATCCTGAAGCGGCAGACAAACTCGTCCAGTCAATCACACAACAGCACGGCGAAGCGATTTCCATTCAGGCTGACGTGTCCGATCCCAGGGCGGTCGAACAATTGTTCCGACGGATTGATATGGCGTGGAACGGGATCGATATTCTTATCAACAATGCGGGAATTGATGGGGACCGCTCCTTAGGCTGGGAGGCCGATATCACCGCCTGGCGAAAGGTGATCGAGGTGAATGTGTTTGGGGCCTTTTACTGCGCTCGCGAGGCGCTGAAGCGGATGGTGGCACAGAACAGCGGGGTCGTCTTGAATACCACATCGGTGCATGAAGAAATCGCCTGGTCCGGACATAGCGCCTACACGACCAGCAAGGCCGCCGTCAGCATGCTGACCAAGACTCTGGCCCAGGAGGCAGCTCCCCATGGCGTGCGCGTTTTGGCGGTTGGCCCCGGCGCAATCAAAACGCCGATCAATCGCTCCGTCTGGAGTGATCCTCAGAGCCTGGACGACTTACTGAAAAAAATTCCGCTGAACCGAATTGGCGAACCCGAAGAGATCGCTCGCATGGTGGTGGTCTTAGTCTCTGATGTCGCGACCTACGTGACCGGGCGTACGATCTTCGTCGATGGCGGCATGACCGATTATTCCAGCTTTGCTCATGGCGGATAAATGTAGAAACCAAGAGGCATCACGGAGAAAGCATGATCTTACCTCATCGTTCCGCACCAAGCCAGCCAGGAATTCCGGCACGCTGGACGTCTAGCGCGAAAAGCGGCGTGGGCACAGCCCTCAGTAACGATAGCCACGTCTGGTTTACATTAAGCCACGGAATTCTCAATGAGATCTATTACCCCCGCATTGACCAGGCCTGCGTGCGCGATATGGGATTGATCGTCACTGACGGAGCGGACTTTTTCTCCGAAGAAAAACGTGATACCGATTCTGAAGTTCACTGGCTGGCCGAGGGTCTTCCGGCATTTCTGCTCATGAATACCTCTCATGATGGCCGTTACCGCATCGAAAAGCAGATTCTGGCCGATCCACATCGAGACACCGTCTTACAGCAGATCCGGTTCATTGCACAGCAGGATGCCAAGTCCGGGTATCACCTTCACGTCCTGCTGGCTCCCCATCTGGGAAACCACGGCAGTGGCAACACCGCCTGGATAGACGAATGTGAAGACACGCCTCTGCTCTTGGCACAACGGAACGGAAATGCATTGGCGCTGGCATGCTCCGTTCCCTGGACAAAACGGTCTGTCGGCTATGTCGGTTCATCCGACGGCTGGCAGGATCTGAGAGCGCACAAACACATGACGTGGGAATACACGCAGGCTGAGAACGGCAATGTGGCTCTGACTGCCGGGATTGATCTTTCCAAATCGCAAGGTGTTTTCGTATTGGCACTCGGTTTCGGCCACGATCCTGAAGAAGCGACCCGGAATGCCATGGCCAGCCTTCGCGATGGTTTTGATACGGCAAAACACGACTATATTGCCGGTTGGCAGGAGTGGATAAAGACCCATACCTCCCCGAAGAAACAAAAAATTTCTCCGGACGATCTTTCCCGGATCAGTCTTGCCGTCCTGCGCGCTCACGAGTCCAAGTCCACGCCTGGCGCACTCATCGCCAGCTTGTCCATTCCATGGGGATTCATCAAGGGTGACAATGACCTGGGCGGCTACCATCTCGTCTGGTCCCGCGACATGGTGGAAACGGCGGGAGGCTTGCTGGCTGCTGGGGCACATGAGGATGTCCTCCGTGTGCTCTCATACCTGCAGGCAACTCAGCAGCCGGATGGGCATTGGTCGCAGAACATGTGGGTGAATGGATCGCCCTATTGGGACGGCATTCAAATGGACGAGACGGCATTGCCCATTCTCTTGGTGGACCTCGCTCTTCGCGAAAAGGCGATAGCCAAGCCGAAGGCGGGACGGTACTGGCCGATGGTGCGGAACGCCGCGGGCTACTCGATCCGCAACGGCCCCGTGAGCCCACAGGACCGCTGGGAGGAAGATCCCGGCTATTCGCCATTTACGGTCGCGGCACAAATCGCCGCATTGCTAGCGGCCGCGGATCTGGCGGATTTGAATCACGAACCCTCCATCGGAACCTACCTCCGTGAGACCGCCGATGTGTGGAATGCCTCAATCGATCGGTGGATGTATGTGTCCGGCACGGACTGGTCCCGGAAGTTCAATGTCGAGGGGTATTACGTCCGAATCGCTCCGATGGAAAAAAGCCGAGACTTGTCGGGATTAGAGAGTGATGTGCAAGTCAAAAATGTTTCCGCCTCTCAGACCACCCGCCCCGCCATTCATTTGGTGAGCCCGGACGCGCTGGCCCTGGTTCGATTTGGCTTGCGTGACGCCGACGACCCCCGTATGTGCGACACGGTGAAGGTTATTGATGCCTTACTCAAAGTGGAGACACCGTCCGGGACGACCTGGCATCGATACAACGATGATGGCTATGGCGAGCATGAGGACGGCACGCCGTTTGACGGAACCGGGATTGGCCGCGGATGGCCCTTGCTCACCGGCGAGCGGGCACACTACGAACTGGCAGCAGGACGAATCGAAAACGCGAAACAGCTCATGACCGCAATGGAAGCCTTTGCCAACGAAGGCGGGCTCATCTCCGAGCAAGTTTGGGATTCACCGGACATTCCCAAACACGAGCTGTATTGTGGTCGTCCCTCCGGCTCGGCGATGCCACTCGTTTGGGCGCACGCTGAGTACCTCAAACTGCGACGTGCACTGCGCGACCGAAGGCTCTTCGATCTGCCTCCACAAACCGTGCGTCGCTATCTGACCGAGCACACCGTCTCCACACGCATGATATGGCGATTTAACCATAAGATTCGCTCCATATCTCCCGGCAACGTATTGCGCATTGAGACCACGGCCCCTGCTGTCATCCATTGGAGTGCCGATGCATGGCAGACCGTCCAGGATACACCAACACATGATGTGGGTCTGGGTATCCACATCGTTGATCTCTCGACCGATGCGCTTCCCGGAGGAGGACAGGTCCAATTTACATTTTACTGGCCGGACGCAGCTCATTGGGAAGGTACCGACTTCATCGTTGGTATCGGTTTTGAGGCACAGAACGGGAGAACGTATCACCACGATGGCACCGCATGACCAACTCGAATCGACGGTCTTCGTCACTGTTGATGAAGCCGGTGACTTAACCTGAAGCCAGATGGAAGCGCCATGGAATCATTCGGTTCAAATGAAGCCTGGTTGATCGTCTACTCGGTACTAGCTGTACTCGTGACTGCCACGATGCTCGGCTCCTGCATACTGGGACAACGCCATCAGGACCAAAACACCGGCACACCCTACGAGTCCGGCATTGTCTCGGAAGGCTCAGCGCGCCTGCGCTTCTCTGCGCATTTTTATCTCATCGCCATGTTCTTTGTCGTGTTCGATCTGGAAGCCGTGTTCCTCTTTGCATGGGCAGTCGCGGCGCGCGAAGTCGGCTGGGCAGGCTATTGGGAAGTGGTGATCTTCATCGGAGTGCTCGCGGCGGCACTCTTCTACCTGTGGAGAATTGGTGCGCTCGATTGGGGCACGGAACCCTTAGATTCTCGATAATGGAGGAACGATATGCAATGGTCATTGACCAAACCTGATATTACCGGACTGGTGGCCCATCCGGAGCACGAGCCTTTCGAACAGGCCGTGCGCCGTAGCGTCATTCTCGCCAGGCTGGATGATCTGATCTCGTGGGGTCGGAAAAACTCGATATGGCCCTTCAACTTCGGTCTTTCCTGCTGTTATGTGGAGATGGCGACCAGCATTACAAGCAAGTTTGATATCGCCCGCTTTGGCGCGGAAGTGATTCGGGGCACACCCCGCGAGGCAGATGTCATGGTGGTTGCCGGAACGGTCTTTATAAAAATGGCGCCCATTGTCCAGCGACTGTATGAGCAGATGATGGAGCCACGCTGGGTCATTTCTATGGGTTCCTGTGCCAATTCCGGCGGCATGTACGACATCTACAGTGTGGTCCAGGGGGTCGACAAATTTCTTCCCGTCGATGTCTATGTGCCGGGGTGTCCGCCGCGTCCGGATGCCTTTTTGGAGGGCCTTCTCCTCTTGCAGAAAGCCATAGAGGTGCAACGCCGGCCGTTGAGCTGGCTGGTGGGTCCGCAGGAGACCACGCGCCCACCGCTCCCATCCATGCGCGATCTGATGCGGCCGTCCCGGCAGAAGTCCACCGACCTGCGTGAGCCGGACAGCGTATGATCGTCGCATCAGACATCCTAGAGGCCATCACCCGACGGCTGAGATCGGAAGTTATCCTCCAGCCGACCTGTGATCGCATTCCCACCTTTTGGGTCAAGAAAGAGCACGCGCATGGGCTGCTTCATCATCTGAAATGCGAGATAGACCAGCCATACAAAATGCTGTATGACCTCACCGCGATCGACGAGCGCATGCGCAGTCATCGCGATGGTCAACCGCCCAGCGATATGACCGTGGTCTATCACCTCCTGTCATTCGATCGCAATGCGTATGTCCGTATCAAGGTCGCCCTCGCGGAAACCCGACTGTCATTGCGGAGCATTGTGGACATTTGGCCTTCAGCCAATTGGTACGAGCGCGAAGTGTGGGACATGTTCGGGATCGTCTTTGAGGGTCATCCGCATCTCCAGCGCATTCTGATGCCGAAGAGCTGGATCGGTCATCCATTGCGCAAGGACCATCCCGCGCGCGCGACAGAGATGGGGCCCTATCAGTTGTCTCCCGAAAAGGAACAGGCCGAGCAGGAGGACCTGCGATTCCGGCCCGAGGACTGGGGTATGCGCCGTTCGCGCGGTGACACCGATTTCGTATTTCTCAATGTGGGACCCCAGCATCCGGGGACGCACGGCGTGTTACGTATCGTCTTGCAACTCGATGGTGAACACATCGTCGACGCGGTACCCGATATCGGGTTCCATCATCGGGGCGCCGAAAAAATGGGCGAACGGCAATCCTGGCACACGTATATCCCCTACACCGATCGCATCGATTATCTCGGCGGAGTCATGAACAACCTGGCCTATTTGACGCCACTGGAAAAGCTGGCCGGCATACAGGTGCCGCCACGAGCCCAGTTCATTCGCATCATGCTGGCGGAATTATTTCGCATCAACAGCCATCTGGTCTGGTACGGAACCCTTGCGCAGGATCTCGGGCAGATGTCTCCGGTGTTCTATACCTTCAATGATCGGGAGCGGACGTTTGCCATCATTGAGGCCATCTGTGGCGCGCGCATGCATCCATCGTGGTTTCGAATAGGCGGCGTGGCTGCAGACTTACCCAGAGGATGGGAAAAATTATTCATGGATTTCATCGCGTATCTTCCCCCTCGACTGCTCGAATATGATCGGGCCGTGATGCAGAACCGCATCTTTAAAGGACGCACGAAAGGCATCGGAAGATACACCGCCGAGGAAGCCATTGATTGGGGCGTCACCGGCCCGAATCTTCGTGCCTGCGGTGTCGATTGGGACTTTCGCAAACGGCAACCGTATTCCGGCTATGAACAAGTCGAATTCGATATTCCCACCGGGCAGAACGGCGACTGTTATGACCGTGCGCTGGTACGGGTGGAAGAGATGCGTCAGAGCCTGCGCATCATTGAACAGTGCGTGAAGCACATGCCGGATGGACCCTATACCTCGGACCATCCCCTGGCTACGCCGCCGGTGAAAGCCCGCACGATGCACGACATCGAAACGCTCATCACTCATTTTTTAGGCGTGAGTTGGGGTCCGGTCATTCCGCCAGGGGAAGTCCTTGGCGCCATTGAAGCCACCAAAGGGAACAATGGCTACTACCTGGTAAGCGACGGCAGCACGATGTCCTACCGCACGCGCATTCGTACGCCGTCCTTTCCTCACATGCAAATGCTGCCGCTGATCTGTCGGGATTTGATGGTGCCGGATCTGATTGCCATTTTAGGCGCGATGGATTTTGTGCTCGCGGATATTGATCGATAAGGAGGTTATCCTGATGCTGAGTACCGAGGAGATTCGCGAGATCGAGGCGGAAGCCGAACACTACCCGAGACGCGACGCCGTCTGTATCGATGCGATGAGAATCGTGCAGCGGCATCGAGGCTGGGTCTCCGACGACAGTCTTCACGATATCGCCGCACATCTCGGCATGTCGGTCACGAACCTGGATAGTGTCGCGACATTTTACAACCTCATTTTTCGCAAGCCCGTCGGGCGGCATGTGATCATGATCTGCGATAGCGTGAGCTGCTGGATGATGGGCTACGACCGCATGCGGGAGCATCTCACCACACGTCTTGGAGTCGGGCTTGGTGAGACAACCCCGGACAACCGGTTCACGATGCTGCCGATTGTCTGCCTGGGATGTTGCGATCGCGCTCCGGCCATGATGGTAGACGACGATCTGCATACCGACCTGGAGGTGCAGAAAATCGACCGCGCGCTGGAGAGCTATCCATGACATCCGTCATCGACAAGCCGTTGACCAGGAACATACGACCTGACGGGTCGGTGGTGGACATTAGGGCCTATGAACAGGCCGGTGGCTATCAGGCGGTCCGCAAGGTGTTGCACGGCGGGATGACTCCAACAGCCGTCACGGACGCCGTGAAAGAGGCGAACCTGCGCGGCCGGGGCGGTGCCGGTTTCCCGACGGGGAAAAAATGGTCGTTCGTCCCGTTGGGAACAGACGCGCCCGACCCGACCTATCTGATCTGTAATGCCGATGAGATGGAGCCGGGCACCTTTAAAGACCGCCTGCTGCTGGAGCGGGATCCGCACCAACTCCTCGAAGGCATGATTATCTCTGGATATGCCATCGAGGCCGATGTCGCCTACATCTTTTTGCGCGGCGAGTATGTGGAGGCCGCGGAACGACTCTCTCGAGCGATCGCGGACGCCTACGACGCACATTACCTCGGCAGGAACATTCTGGGCTCCGATTACAGTCTTGAGTTGTATTTGCATCTGAGTGGCGGACGATATATGTGCGGGGAGGAAACCGGGCTGCTCAATGCGCTGGAAGGCAAGCGGGCCAATCCGAGATCAAAGCCGCCGTTTCCTCCTGTGGTCGGTCTCTTCGGCAAGCCTACGGTCGTCAACAATGTCGAGACGCTATGTTGCGTTCCCCACATCATCAATCAGGGCGCGGAGTGGTTCCGTGGGTTAGGCCGCACACAAGACGCCGGCACCAAATTATTCGGAGCGAGCGGGAAAGTGAAACGTCCAGGACTGTGGGAGTTGCCCATGGGGACGACGATCCGCGAAATCCTTGAAGAGCATGCCGGCGGCATGCGCGACGGAGTGACATTCCGTGGGCTGCTACCTGGTGGAGCCTCAACCGACTTTGTCATAGAAGAACACCTGGATACACCCATGGACTTCAGCGCGATGGCGACAATCGGCAGCCGTATGGGCACCGGCACCATGATCGTGCTGGATGATCAGACGTGTCCGGTCGGCATGACCTGGAATCTGATGCACTTTTTCGCACAGGAATCCTGTGGCTGGTGCACCCCCTGCTGGAGCGGACTGGGATGGGTGGAACGAATTCTGAAATCCATGGAAAACGGTCATGGGCAACCGGGCGATCTCGACAAGCTGGCATCCCAAGCTAACATGTGGGGCCCCGGAGCCACGTTTTGCGCGCTGGCGCCAGGCGCCGCAGAGCCGCTCCAAAGTGCTATGAAATACTTCCGGGAAGATTTCGAGCGGCACATTCGAGAGAAACGCTGTCCATGGAGGTAACAATGGCGACAGTTCATGTTGACGGAACAGCGTATCAGATGAATGCGGAAGAGAATCTGCTCCATGGGTGTCTCTCGTCCGGGCTGAATCTGCCCTATTTCTGCTGGCATCCTGCGCTTGGATCCGTCGGCGCCTGCCGTCAGTGCGCCGTCAAGCAGTTCAAGGATGAGCAGGATCAGGAGGGAAAGATCGTCATGGCCTGCATGACCCCGGCTGCCGATGGCACACGCATCGCAATTCAAAACCCGGAGGCGGTGGCCTTCCGCGCTGCCATTATTGAGGGATTGATGATCAATCATCCGCATGATTGTCCGGTGTGCGATGAAGGGGGCGAGTGTCATCTTCAGGACATGACGGTGATGACCGGCCACAATTATCGCCGGTATGAGTTCGACAAGCGCACATTTCG
>JBDTWG010000149.1:0-8264 GCA_040006855.1 Nitrospira sp. | reverse complement strand
TGGTACCGCCAAACACATCCTCGGCCCGCGTCAGCAATTGCTGTTTCCATGCGATAATCTGGATGGGACGGCCGCGAAATTGCTCGGCCAATTCGGCCAGCCGCGCGTGGGGGGCCATAGCTCTTCGCTTCTCAAGGTGATGATCAGCCACTCGAATCGGATCTGCCGGACTGCCGACAGTAAGCCTACAACGTTTGATGCAGAACCTTGCCTGCGGGTTGATCTACTAGGAACCAGGGGTGCAACCGCCTCGTGCTCAAATCGACCTGAGGGCGTCAGAATTCTTGATAGCTCCTCCCTCGTGCATATCCGACGGCAGCGAGGCTGGTTTGGACCGCATAGCGCGCTTCCGAGAGACGCACTTCGGCCAGGAGCAATGCAGTTGTGGCGGTGGTGATATCGACGATCGAAGCTAGGCCAAGGCGGTAACGTTCTTTTGCCAGAGTGAGGGCGCTGCGCGCGGAGGCCACTTCCTGCTCTTCCACTTTGATTTGTTGTCGGGCGGACTGCAGCGAGAAATAGGCATCGGTCATTTCCAGGGCGATCCGATTCGCGAGATCGAGCTTCGTCTGCTCCCTCTTATACTGCTGCGCACGGGCTTCGGCCACGCGATTCTCGATCAGGAAGCCGGTGAAAATAGGAACCGAGATGGTCGCCCCGGCTCCCCACCAGAGATTGGTCTGGCCAGGATGCGAACCAGCATACTGATTCAACGGCGCATCGCTGAAGTGGATGACGCCGTACATGCCGAGAGCCGAAATGGTGGGGAAATTGAGAGCCTGTGCCGAGCTCAGTTGCTCGCTTGCCTGACGAATGCGATCGCTGGCGCCCAGCACCTCCGGCCGTTCCTCTAGAGCTTGAATGATGAGCGTTTCCAGCGTGGCCAGGGGAGATTCCGATAAGGAAACATCCTCCAATGTGTATTCCTCCGGGCCCCGCACCCCCATGGCGTTGTTCAGGGCGGCAAACGCCGCGCGTCGCTCATTTTTTGCCTGGAGCAATTGCACTTCCGCATTGCGCAGCTCAACGGAAATCAAATCCAGGTCCAATTTTGACTTCAGTTCGCGCTTGTGCAGGATCGCGATCTGATCACGCAGAAGGCCTCGCTCTCGAACCGTTTCTTCGGCAATGTCCACCAGGCGTGTTTGCCGCAGGCAGTGAATATAAGCCTGCTGAACCCGCAGAATGACCAACGCCTTGTGAGTGAGGATGTCTTTTTCAGCCGCCTCCTGTCCCGCCTCTTCCGCGAGGATTCTATGGGTGCTTTGGCCGAAGTCGTAGAGCAGTTGATCCGCCCGAAATCCCGCACTTTCTATATAGGAAGTGGGCTTGTTTTGTGCGCCGGCAATGTTGAAGGCGCTCAATGGGCGAATCGTCCCACCCGTCTGGATGGCGTACGCATTTAATTCCGGGTAATAGCGTGATCGTGCCTGCCCTGCGACGGCCTCGGCCGTTTTCGCGCTTTGCTCAGAGCGGCGCAAGAGGGGATGTTGTTCAAGACCGATCTGAATGGCGGTTCGATAACCGAGGAAGGCTCCTTTTGCCGATGGAACCTCACTCTGAGTTTCTGATGGAGGCTGTCCTTTCATTCCCGGCGGCTCAGCCGCCCATGCAAAGGAGGCGAGTCCAAGGAACGCGGCCATCACGATGCTGCCCGTAAAACTTCGAACCAAGCAGCCCCGCGAATTCCACTTGTCGGTTCGATCGCCCCAGTCGAGGCTAGTAACGGTCATATGCCGCTCCTGTGGCATAGGCGAGGGCCGCCTCGCTGGCTTGAAGCTCATACTGCGACTGTGTGAGGCCGACTTCGGCGCTCAACAAATCGGCCGTCGCAGTGACCACATCCAGAATCGATCCTAATCCGGCCTTGTAACGTTCTCGCGCAAGCGTCAGGGCCTCGCGAGCGTAGCTCACTTTTTCTTGTGCGACTACGATCTGTTGCTCGGCTGTCTGTCGGCTGAAGTAGGCCTGCGCAACCTGCAGAACGATCTGGTTGGCAATCGACTGAGTGTCGGCGTCAGCTTCACCTTGACGAGCTTCTGCTTCCTCGATCTGGCCGGTGATTCTGCCTCCCGTATACAAAGGAACTGCACTCGTTCCACCGAGGCCGTACCAGCCCTGTTGGGCTCCCGGGTTGCTAACATCTTTTCCACTGGGCCGTTCTTCGCGACCCCACCAAGTGTACCCTAGTGTACCGATGGCGCTGACCGATCCAAAGCGAAGCGCCTTGGCTGCTTTCACTGCTTGGGTAGCGGCTTGTTGTCGGTCTTTGCTGCCTAGCAATTCCGGACGTTGCTCCAGTGCGTTCTGGAGCAGGGAGTCGATCACCGCGATTGGCTGCTTCGAGTCAGGCCCCGACGCGGACGAAGGGCGGGCCGGGCCCTGCTGCCCTATCGCATTGCCTAACGCGGCATACGCGGACTGCAGGTCGTTCTCGGCCTTGATCAAGGCCAATTCCGCTCGATTGGCTTCCACCGAGGCGAAGTCGAGATCCAACTTGGATCGCAACTCGCGCCGATAGAAGATCTCTGTCTGCCGGCGGATTAATTCCCGCTCGACGAGCATCTCGCGAGCGACTTGCACCAACCGTTGCTGCTTCAGAGAAGTCAGATAAGCTTGCTGCACGTTCAGGATTGTCAGGGCTTTGGAAGCCAGCACGGACTTCCGCGCGGAATCGGCAAGGGATTTTTGCGCGAGAATCTTGTGCGCGGTGTGGCCAAAATCGGTAATCAGAACATCGACGCGGAGACCGGGCGTGGCCAAATAGTTCGTTGGTTTCGGCAGTGATCCTGAAATCCCCAGATTGGCGAGCACTCTGGTGTTCCCGGCCGAGTTGGACAAAAGGCCGGTGATTTGCGGGTAGTTGGCCGATTCGATCTGCTTCACCACCGCTTCCGATGCCGCGACATCTTGTTCGGCGATGCGAATTTGCGGGTGTCTCTCGATCGCGGTTCGTATGGCGTCATCCCATGTAAACTCTTGGCCGCGGGCAGGCGATTGGTTTGAGCGAGGCTCCTCTCCATGTACGCAGGCTGGTCCATGGAACATCGCGAGGAGGAAGGCCGCGAAGATGTAGCTAAAACCGCTTATAGTCCTGTCCGGTGGCATAGGCGATGGCAGCCTCGCTGGTCTTATAGATGTATTGGGCTTCCTTAAGGCGCGATTCGGCTTCAAACAAGCCGGTCGTGGCACGCACGACTTCCACGATGGGACTCAATCCCAATCGGTACCGCTCCTGCGCCAACTGCAACGCTTCCTGTGAGAAGGCCACTCGGTCCCGTTCGAGGGTGATCTGTTCAGCATTCGTGGTGCGTGCCAGATAGGCGCGAACGATCTGGAGGAGCACTTCGTTAGCAAGGTTCTGCAACTCGGCCTCGGATTCGCCTTTGTGTGAGCCGGCCTCTTTGATCTGGTTTTGGATGCGGAATCCCGTGAAGATCGGAATCTTCGCTGTGGCACCGATGCCCCAGAACGGCGCCACACCATCGGATGGAATGCCGCCGTCGTGGACCGTCCCATACTTCGTCATACCGACCGATCCCACGGCAGTGATCGACCCAAAATTGAGGGCCTTGGCCGCCCGAAGCAATTCTTCGCTCGCGACCACCTGGTCGCGGCCACCTAGAAGTTCGGGACGGTTGTTCAATCCGAGGGTGACCAGCGATTCTATATCGGGCGAGGGGCTCACCACGACGGACTGGTCTTCCAGGGGATAATGATCCGGACGCTTCAGGCCCATCGCATTGTTCAATGCGGCGAAGGCCTGGTGTACGTCGTTTTGGGCTTTGATCAAGGCCAATTCCGCGTTCGACACCTCGACTTGGATGAGGTCTAGGTCTACTTTGGATCGCAGCTGATTTTTATATAAGGAGGAAATCTGATCGCGAATGGTTTTTCTGCGCCTGACCGTCTCAGCAGCGATGGCGACCAGATGCTGTTGAAGCAGGCAGGAGAGATAAGCTTTCTGCACCGTCAAGATCACATAGGCCTTATTCGTCAGGATGGCCTTCTCGGATGCGGCCTCCGCCGATTCACTGGCCGCAATGCGGTGGGCCGTGTAGCCGAAATCGGTGATCAACTGGTTCAAGAGCAACCCTCCGCTCACCATGTTCTGGTTGTGCTTTGCAAGCGCACCGCCAGGATCGAACCCGTGCCCGCCTCGATCGTGAACGGCCTTCCCATCGGTGGTCACGATACGCAGGGCTCCATTGCTTTCGGCAATCGACGCTTCGAGCCACGGGTACTGGTCGCCTCGGGCCTGCTTCGTCAGAGCGCCGGCAATGAGCGTTTGATAGCGGGCTTGTGTCACCGAAGGATGAGTAGTCAGGCCCGTACGAATGGCGGTATCCAGCGTCAGGAGGCGGTCGGATGGAGGCAACGGAGCCACCGAGGAATCTTGACTATCCTGTGCGGATGAGAGGTCTGTGGACAGGACAATTAGACAAAGGCCGAAGAGCAGTGATCGAAGCCAGATCGCTGGGCGCGCGGCTCGAGAGAGCGGCTGAGTGGGCTGATGTCTGTCAGTTCGATCGATCATAACTTTTGACGAGCTGGTGTGCCGACGGGCAGGTTGTAAGGCGAAGGGGTGACTGACTGACCGTCTAGGAGACCGCTCTTTCCGACCGCGACGATGTTTTCCTCGCCGGTCAACCCATCGACGATTTCAACCATGAGACCGTCATCGATCCCAGTCTTGACCGGCGTGAGTTTCACTGTGTCGTTGACGACGACAAACACCGCCTTTTCCTTGCCGTTCTTCCCTGGTACGAATGCGGAAGGCGGAATCGCCAAAGCATTCGCGTGTCTCTCAAGATGGATCAATGCATTCACGAACATGCCCGGCTCTAACCGATGGTCCTTGTTCGGCACATCGATCTCGACCAGCAACGTTCTGGTGGCGGGGTCCAAGGCTGTGGTCGAACGGGTGATCGAGGCTTCCAATCCTTCGGACCATTCACGTGCCGTAACTGTGACGGGCAGTCCCGCTTTCGCCAAAGGTGCGGCTTCCTGCGGCACGTTGACATAGACTCGCACGCTGTCCATGTCCATAATCGTGAAAAGCGGCGCTGCCTGGGTGGCAGAACCAGTCGCAGCCTGGATTAATGCTCCAGGATCAGCAAATCGGGCCGTAATCACGCCGGCGAATGGCGCATATACATTGGTGTATCCCAGCAGGTTGCGTCGGCTGTCCCGCTGATGTTTTGCAGATTCCGCAGCCGCCTTTGCGACATCGACGTCCTGCTTGGCGATAATGTCATGATTGTCCTGCCACACGCTCAGGTATCGCTCGTAGGTCACCTTCTTGATGGCGTAGTCGGCCTCGGCCTGTTTGTACTGATCCTCGATCTCAGGCGCATCCATCACGGCGAGCAACTGTCCTTTCTTGACGACATCGCCCTTGTCGACCCCGATCCATTTCACATAGCCGGAGACCTTGCCGTACAGCGTGGCCTGATACCACGGCGACACATTGGCCGGAAGAGTCAGGGTTCGGCTGATATCGCGCCGTGGTACCTTCAGTACTTGCACACGAGGAGCCTCGGTGAATGCATGGCTGGACTCTCGATCCCTGTCCGGTGCAGATACGGTTGGCTGCTGGCCCTGCATGATCATGAAGGCCACAGCGAGGAGAAATAGGCCTGCCGCGATGCCTACCATTACTTTCAATCGTGACGTCCTTGTCATATGTCCCCAGGTAATCCGGCCATACGTGAATTGCAGTGACACCTGTCTTCCAATCAGTGAACCCTTCCCTCTGCAGTCGCATCAGTGTTTGGCGCTCGACGGCGAGCAATTTCGTGCAAAACTGGAATGAACAGGAGGGTCATAAACGTTGAGACCGTCAATCCCCCGATGACAGCCCGGGCGAGCGGCATGTTGCTTTCGCTTCCTTCGCCGATTCCGAGAGCCATGGGGGCTAATCCGATCACTGTTGCAAGCGATGTCATGAGGATCGGTCGAATTCTGAGACGCCCGGCTTCCACCACGGCCTCTTCCAGCGGCATACCTTCGAGCAACTTATTGTTGGCAAAATCCACGAGCAACACGCTATTTGAGACAACGATGCCGATCATCATCAAGGTGCCGATCAGTGATTCCACGTTAACGGAGGTGTCGGTGAGCAACAACATCCACACGACGCCGATAAATCCCAGCGGGACGGCAAACATCACAACCAGGGGGTCGAGCCATGAACGAAACAGCCCCACCATCACCAGATAGATCAATACCATTGCTAGAGGCAACGTGCCGGCAAAACCAGCGATGGCGGCCCGCATGCTATCGACCTCCCCTTTAAAGGCCACCATGACATCCTTCGGGATCTTCAACTTTGCCACGGCTGTTTCGATCTGAGTCGCGGTGCGACCAAGATCATTACCCGGCACTGTGACCAGGACGTCCATCGTCCGCTGTAAGTTGTAATGATCCACGGTCTCAGGGCCGACTTTGCGTACGACGTCCACCAGGTCACGCAGTAAGACCGGACTGCCCCCGCTTTGTGTGACACCAGGCAGGCGTGGTCGTTCTGGAAACGGTGTTTGAGTGAGAACCAGCGAACTCCCTCGAAGTCTCGTGCCGCCTACGCTGGCCGACATCGGCTGATCGACGTGGGTTCCGACCAGCGGTATGTTCAGAAAGTCTTCGAACCCGACTAAAATCTGCTCAGGAAATTGCGTGACAACGAAATAAGCATTATTCGTCCTGGGATCAATCCAATAGCCCGGGTTCAGGTTGACGTTGGACGACAGGCCAGTCACCAAATCCATTACAATTTGTTGCTCATTGAGTCCGACGTAGGAGGCTTTGGCTCGATTAATGTCGAGATGAATTTCCGGGTAGTCGACGCCTTGTCGGACTTGAACGTCGGTTGTGCCAGGCATGTGCATGACCAGATCGCGGATCTCATTGGCCGTCGTCGCCAGATCTCCCATTTTGGGACCACTCACTTTGATGTCGATGGGGGCGGGTAGTCCCGCATTGATCACATCGCTGACAATGCCGCCCGTTTGAAAGGAAAATTTCAGCCCTGGAAACTCACGGCGGAGCGTCTGGCGCAACGTCGCGATGATGGTATCGGTGCGGACCGCATGCTCCCGGATCAGGCTGACCAGTATGAACCCTTGGTGGGGGCCATTCACTGGAGTGTAGAGCACCATCCATCCTTGTGGCACACCAATATTTGAAACGATTTGATCCAATTCCGTTGGTGGTATGGCTTCCCGAATCAAGGTTTCGATCTTGGCGATAATGGCCTCGGTCTTTTCGATTCTGGTGCCTTCGGGAGCGGACACGTTCAAGATGAAGGAACCGGCGTCTACTTTTGGAAAGAATTCCGTTGCCAGCCGAGGTGTGAGTAGGAGAGTGCCCACGAAAGTCACCAAGACGACGATGATCACAATAGCCTTATGTCCGAGACACCAGCGTAAAACAACGACATAGCGTTCGACAAAAGGATCGAACACATTGATCCGATTCCACCAGCCGGTGAGTCCACGGTGTGGAGGCGCCGGATGTTCCTGTTTACCGTGTCGTTCCTTTCGAAAGAGCCAGGCAATCGAGACCGGAGCGACGGTCAGCGCGACCAAATAAGAGGCCATCATGGCGTAAGCGACTGTGAGTGCCAATGGCACAAAGAGGAATTTGATGATTCCGGTAAAAAAGGCGATCGGTAGGAAGACTAGAAACACGGTAATGGTAATGACGAGCATGGGCAGCGCGACCTCAGAGACGGCGTCGCCAGCGGCTTCCTTGGGCGATTTTCCCATATCCATATGGCGGTGGGTATTCTCCACGACCACGATCGCGTCATCCACGAGTCGACCCACCGCCAGCGCCAAGCCGCCCAGCGTCATGATATTTACGCTATGACCGGTGAAGTACAATCCGATAAAGGCCGCTGTAACTGACAGCGGAATGGCCATGGCAATGATCACGGTGTAACGCAGGCTGCCTAGAAACAGCAGCACCATCAAACAAGCGAGACCACCTCCCAGCAGGCCCTCATGCTCGAGCGTTTGAATGGCTTGACGAATATAGAGTGACTGGTCAAAGAGCAGTTTGACTGAGAGCTCGTGGGGAATCCCGATCAGTGTAGGAAGCACATCTTTGATCCCGTCGATGACCGCGATGGTGTTAGCTCCCGCCTGTTTCAGAATGGGGAGATAGACGGCTCGGTTGCCATTGATTCGCACGACGTTGGTCTGGATCATCGTCGAGTCGACGGCCTTCCCTACATCTCGCAGAAAAATCGGTACCCCATTGAC
>JBDTWG010000148.1:0-8392 GCA_040006855.1 Nitrospira sp. | reverse complement strand
CGCCAGATTGTCAATCTGGAGGTCGCGGGTTCAAATCCCGTCGGCCCCGCCATTCCCCCAGCTTTTGGTACATTCCATGCTATCGTTTTCAGGCGACGCCATGTGAAGGGAAAGGTCTAGGCGCATGTTCCAATCAGGCGTGACGGGGTTAGTGGGATCGCTGGGGGCGGTGTCGAAAATTGTGCTGCTGCTCCTCTTTGCCGCCTCGATCATCTCGTGGGGCGTGATTTTCTATAAATGGCGAAGTTTCAAGGCGGCCGATCGCGAGGATCAACGGTTCTTCAACGCCTTTACGAAGATCCGCGATCTGGATGAATTGTATCGTCAGTCGAAACGTGCCGAAGGCAGTCCGAGCGCGCGTGTCTTTCAGGGCATCATGGATCGCGTCTTGACGGTGTCGGGAGACGGGGCGATGACGTTTCCCCAGCAGGCCGGCGCATCGAAGGATCAGGCGTCCTCCATCGATCATCAATATATGGATAAGACTGTCGCCTATCTGGTGCAGAACCAAGTGTCGCAGCTGGAATCCTACTTGCCCGTCCTTGCGACCACGGGAAATATCACCCCGTTTATCGGTTTGCTGGGGACCGTGCTGGGCATTATCGATTCCTTCCGCGAAATTGGGATGCAAGGAACTGCCAGTATTGCGGCGGTGGCGCCAGGCGTATCGGAGGCGTTAGTTGCGACGGCGGCTGGACTGTTTACCGCGATTCCTGCGGTCATCTTCTACAACTACTATCTGACGCGTATTCGTAAAACCGTGTTTCGGATCGAATCCTTCACGGTTGAGGCGATGCGCTCGTTGCAGACCAGGCTCAAGCAGACAACCGTTGGGGTGCAGGGATGATGTCGGAGACGCGCCACCGGCGGTTCATGGCGGAGATCAATGTGATCCCGCTGGTGGACGTTGTGTTGGTGCTGCTCGTGATTTTCATGGTGACCGCCCCGATGTTGTATCGAGGGATGGACATCAATCTTCCGAAATCCGCCAGCAATACGATTAAGCCGGAAGCAAGAGCTGTTTTGTCCATTGAGCGCGATCAACGATTGTATTTGGATAAGGATCCGGTCAGTGTCGTGCAACTCGAACGGAAGCTCCGGGCATTGAAAGATCAGAGCCCAGAGGTGTCGCTCTATCTGCGCGCGGATCGGGATGTGCCGTACGGCATCGTGGTGCAGGTCATGGATAGTGTTAAAAAGGCCGGGATTGAAAAGCTCGGCATGGTGACGGAGCCCACGGGTGCCGAGCGCGTGAGTGAGTCGGTCACGACCCCCGCGCAACCACGCAAAAAGTAGCGGCGCCGCGACTCGCGCGCCGCACGGTCGTATCGCAAGTCATGACGTTCCAAGCCCTGCCAAGACATACCTCGCTGTTCCTGATCGGGGATCTGGTTGAAGCCGGGAGTGGCCGTCTTCGTAAGACGGTCGTGGTCTCTCTGCTCCTGCATCTCTGTCTCTTGTCCGTGATTATGGGTGCTAAGTTATTCAAAAAAACAGAACGTCCGATGTCGGCGGTGGAAGTGTCCCTGGTGAGTTTGCCTGCCATAGACACCAAGCCAGAGCCAAAGGTCGAAAAGGTTGAGAAGGTGGTTCCGCGGCCGACACCCAAGCCAGTCCAATCGGCTCCAATTCCCGTGCCTCCCAAGCCGGTTCAGGCGCCGACGCCGCCACCGCCGGTTCAGGCTGCTCCGGCGGTCAAACCGGTTCCTCCGGCACCTACTCCCCCTCCTGTACCGGCACCTCGCTTGCCGGCGCCAACCTTGACCGCCCCGCAGCCTATTCCGCAGGCGGCGAAGTCGCCCTCCTCTGCACCTGTCACGAACCGTGCGGATGTGCTTCGGGATGTGATGAAGGATATCGAGTTGCCGCCGGATGCTCCGCAATATGGTGACCTCGCACCTATGAAACCGGCCGAGGTGAAACGAGCCGCACAGCCGAGACCGGAACGGACGCCAGAACGTTCGGATCTGGATGCCATGCTGAAAAAACTGAAGATTCCGGAAATGGCCGCTGCCCCGGTCCCTGTCGAGGCACCACCGGTGGCTCCGAAACCGACTGTGGTTCCACCGAAACGCACCTCGCTGTCGGAAGAGATGAACAGCGATCTCGACCGAGAATTACAAGATTTGAAAAAGTTCCAGACGCTTCCGCCGGTGAAATATTCCGAACCGGTGCGAGAGGTCAAACCGATGTTTCGCGAGCCCCAGCCCACCGCGAGCGCACCTCCGGTAACCGCGAGCATTGCTCGCACCAAACCCGACACTCGGTTGCGCGTGGCGGGAATGGCTGGCTCCAACCAGTATCTGGCTCGTGTGCAAGCGAGGATCAGCGGGTTCTGGACGGCTCCGCCGGTCGATCTGTCCGGGAAAGCCTTGACGGTGATGGTGAGATTTCGTTTGGAGCGGGATGGACGGGTCAGTAGTGTGGTGATCGAGCAATCGTCGGGGAACGAGTACTACGATCTGGCCGCGCAACGGGCCGTACAAAGCGCGGTGCCTTTGCCGCCCTTTCCTCCCGATCTGACGGACTCCTATTTCGACGCACACTTCACTTTTGCCGTAGGCGAGGCAGCAGGATGAATCGGATTATCATCGGTCTTATGTTAGCACTCTGTGTCGTGGTGGGAGCCGGGCTTTTGGGAATTCTTGATTCCCGCGCGACCGATGTGTTTCTCGAAGCCACCCGGCCGGACTTTCAGAAAATTCCCATCGGCGTCTTCGGCTTTCAGAACGGCGGAGGCCCGGAGTGGTTGGGTGGGCGTATCGAAGAGGTCCTGAAGGCCGATTTGCAACGATCGCTGGTCTTTTCGCTGGTGGACCTGCCGGGGATCGGGGTGAAGGCGCGCGAAGTCACCACCGCCGACAAGGCCATCTTCAAACAGGCGGCCGAGAACGGCGTCTCGGTGTTGGTGTGGGGAAAGTCTGGCCCGAAGAGCGGCAGCGCGGATTCCGAACTCTCGATGGATGGTTTCGTCTATGACAGCGGCAGCGACGAAGTCGTCGGCGGCAAACGGTATGTCGGATCGACCTCCGTCGTGCGCTTGATGGCCCATCGGTTTGCCGACGAATTGGTGTTTCGCTATACGGGAGAGCCTGGCATCGCCCGCACGAAGATTGTGTATGTGGCGGAACACGGCAACGCGCGCGAACTCTTTGTGATGGACTACGATGGGTACGAGCCCAAACAAATTACGGCGGACGGGTTCCTCAATCTGATGCCGAGGTGGTCGCCCGATCGCCGGTTCATCGTGTTCACGGCCTATCGGAGTCGGAATACGCAGGATATCGACATCCTGGAGCTTGCGACAGGCAAGCGCTGGACGCTGGTTTCGATGGCGGGCCTCAATATTACCCCCGCCCTGTCTCCTGACGGCAACTTCCTGGCGTTCGCCAGCAGTCAGGACGGGAACTCAGAGATCTATAAGCTCGACACGCGGACCAAGGCATCGCATCGGCTGACGGTGAATCAAGGTGGCGACCTGTCGCCGACTTGGTCCCCCACGGGTCGGGAGATGGCGTTTACCTCCGACCGTGGCGGCGCCCCCCAGGTATTTATCATGAGTGCGGATGGGTCCAATGTGCGTCGACTGACCTATGAGGGCGACTACAATGCCGCCCCGACCTGGTCGCCGCGCGGGAACTGGATTGCCTATGTCTGTCGGACCTCGCAGCGGTTGTACAAACTCTGTATCGTGTCGCCGGATGGACAAAAGCGTGTTCAAGTCACCACAGGGCCTGGGATCGACGACTCTCCCTCCTGGTCCCCCGATGGCCGGCACATCACCTTCAGCTCGACAGTCGATGGAAAGAGCCATATTTACATGGTGGATACAGACGGGAAGAATTTAGAGCGCATTACCTTTGGCGGGACTCACAATAGCTCGCCGTCATGGTCTCCGGCGCTGTAGGAACGATCAGCACACAATCGACAGTGTCTACGATATATTAACCATTCACCAGCCACGAGGAGTAACGACATGACGATACGGGTAGCGACAATGGGCCTAACAGTGGTCGTTGGGATGCTGTTGGTCATTCAGGGAGGCTGTTCAAAAAAGTCGATTCAATCCGGCGGCGATGCGCAGTCTTCGGATCGCGGCATGGCGAAGTCGGGAGGTCCCGCTCCGAGTGCGATGGGTTCGATGGGTTCAACCGGTGGATTGGACGCTCCCAGCGCCACATTCCCGGATCTCTCACTGTCGAGCAAGCCGCAGGATGAGCCTGAAACCGGCGGCCTGCGCGGATTTGATTCAGTGTCCGGGGGCAAGGCCCCCTCCGAGGAACGGCTTGGCGGCGGAGGCACGATGCTCGCCAAGGTGGAACCGTCGGAGAGCACCGCGCGCCAGATAGAGGACATTCGCCGGGAGCAGGCGAAGGAGCAAGCGGCGTCGGCGGAGGCAGGATTGCGCGATGTGTTTTTTGGCTACGATAGTTGGACCATCACCGAGGAAGGCCGGCAATCGCTGACGCAGGATGCGCAGTGGATCAAAGGGAATGCCGGAGCCCTGGTCAAAATCGAAGGTCATTGTGATGAGCGAGGCACCTTGGCCTACAATTTGGTGTTGGGTGAAAAACGCGCCAAGGCCGTGCGGAACTATCTCGTCGAATTGGGCGTGGGCGCCAACCGCCTGGCCGTGGTGTCCTATGGGAAAGAACGACCGTTCTGCAATGAACGCAACGAAGGCTGCTATCAGCAGAATCGTCGTGGTCACGTGGTGGTCCGATCGAAATAACTGTTCCGATCATGGACGATGTGACATGATTCTCCGGAATGGTTGCTGGTCAAGGGAGACTTGTCATGGACGGTGGATGGAGGCATCGAACTAAGGTGACGAACAAACGGTCGTGCGACAGCCTCGCAGCGTCATGTGGTCACGGGCTCTGGTGCGCGGCTGTCGTGCCGGTGCTCGTCGGGACGGGTCTCGCGCTGCTCTCGGGCTGTGTGGCGCAACAGGCTGATCTCAAGCAGACCGAACGCGAGCTTCAACGTCGTATCAAGCAAACGACGGAAGAGCAAGCCCAGAACAGGGCTCGACAAAATCAGGAGATCGTGTCTCTGCGCGAGCAAGACATTCCTTCCCTGCGGGGAGACGTCGATAAAGCCATCCATCGCACACAGAGTCTGGAAGCGAAGCAAGATGACTTGATGGCGAAGTTGGCCTCTCAGGATTCCAAGCTCAGTCAGCGGATGGGCGAGGGCGAGAAACGCTCCCTCGAAGAGAGTAAGCGGTTGGGGTGGGTCGAAAAGCAGTTGGTAGACCAGGATGCCATGCTCAAGGGGGAGCGAGACCGCAGCCGGTCCGAACTAGCTGCCGCGACGGCTCGAATGGATCAAGTCGCAGCACATATCGACGCCGTTCAGAAAAACATGCTGGATGCGGTTCAAAAGACCACGACGGGGCTTGCGCAAAAGATCGACTCGCGGTTAGACGATCAGCAGAAACGGCTGGACGAGCAGCAGAAGCTGGCGCATGCGCTTGAGACTCGATCGCACAATGTGGCGCAGTTGGATGCTCAAAATAAAACGCTCGCGGACCAAGTGTCGAAGCTCAATCAGGCATTGGTTGATTTTAAGCAAGCCTTAGGGAACCTGGGCGAGCGTGTCGTGCAGCAGGACCAAACGGTGAAGCATCTCGCGGCGTCGGTGGAACAAGACACCACCGCCATAAGCCGGCGCACGGATGCCTTGGCGGGGAAGATTGACGCCGATAATAAAGTCACGGCGGACCATCTCAATGAAGTGAACCGTAGTGTGGCCTCGGTGGCGAAGGCGTTGGAAAATGCCGGTGGAAAGTTTGTGTCACGTGGGGATGAGCAGGAGCGTCGCCTCGATGAGACGACGCGCCAGCTGGCCCATGTTCAGGCCCAAATTCAAACTCTCGACAAG
This sequence comes from Nitrospira sp., assembly GCA_040006855.1. Lineage (GTDB taxonomy): Bacteria > Nitrospirota > Nitrospiria > Nitrospirales > Nitrospiraceae > Nitrospira_A. The sequence continues at coordinate 2,506 of JBDTWG010000148.1, read as the reverse complement.
AACCTTGAAAATCAGCATGCCTTCCTGAAGCAGGTCGAACAACATCTCTCGGCGCTTCGCGTCAACGCCTCGCAGCGAGCCGAACAAGCCTCGGCTATCTCTGAAGTCGCGCCCCTTGCGCAAACGCATGCGATGCCGACGCCGGACCCGGCTCCGATGCCGACCCCGTCCGCGACTCAGTCCAATGGTGTGGGGTCCCGTTCGGAGAGTCGTGGCGCCGCGCTGATGGCGGCGGATCGAGAATCCTATGAACGCACGTTGACCCGCTTTAAAGAGGGAGATCTGGACGGCGCCCGTCAGGGGTTTGCGGAGTTTCTCGTGCAACATCCCCACTCGGATCTGGCTCCCAATGCTCGGTTTTGGTTGGGCGAGTCCTACTACGGGAAGAAGGATTACCCGCGTGCAATCGATGCTTACGATCAGGTGCAATTGAATCATCCCGCCAGCGAAAAGGTGCCGGCTGCCCTCCTGAAAAAAGGGTATGCGTACCTCGCGCTGAAGGATCGAAAGCGTGCGGCCTCGGCGTTGAAGCAGGTCATCGATCTATACCCCAAGTCGCCTGAAGCCAATAAGGCGATCGATAAGTTGAACCAATTAAAGGAGTCGCACGAACGATGAAGCTCCCATGCGTGATGTCATTGCAGATGGGCGCAGGGCTCGCCTGTGGTCTGCTTCTATCAGGCTGTGCGAAGCATGCCGATTTTTTAGAGATTCGGGATCAGGTGTCGATCATTGCGAAGACACAGGATCAAGAACAGAAGCGATTCGAGGCGATGCAGCGCCGGTTGGAATCACTCGAACGGGTTCGTGAGCCGGAAGGAGGAAAGCTGCGTCTTGATGATGCGCAGGCTCGACTTCAAAAGTTAGAGGGGCGTCTGGCGAAAATCGAAGAAGCACAACTTGTGCAGGCGGCCTCGATGCGATCGGACCTCGCAATCGCAGAAGCCACTCGTCAAGCGCGAGTGACCAAACCTTCAGGGCCACTGGATCCGCCGTCGATTGTGCCGGGTGTGCCGTCCATTACCCCGACTTCGGCGTTCAACTTGGCCTACAATGACTATCTCAACGGCAAGTTCGATCTTGCGGTGAGCGGTTTCCAGCGTTTCATCAAGGACTTCCCCTCGACCTCGCTCACGCCCAACGCGCATTATTGGCTGGGTGAGTCGTATTATGGCCAGAAGGACTATATCCGGGCGATGCAGTCGTTCGAGCATGTGGTGAACGAGTATGCGGGAAACGAGAAGGTGCCCGCGGCACTCTTCAAACTGGGCTTGTCGGCGGCGGAAACCGGGGATACGGCGAAATCACGAAAGTATCTCAAGCGAGTCATCGAGGAATACTCCACCTCGGACGAAGCGAAGCTTGCGAAAGCGAAGATGGCCGAAATTCGATGACTCTGGATCCGCTGCATCGTCTCCTCTCCACCGGTTCATCCTCGATCCACACCGCAGGGGGCGTTTCCTCCCATGGACATAGCCAGTAGTTTGGGAAAGATTCAGGTCCTCCCGAACGATGTCATCGGTCGAATCGCGGCAGGGGAAGTCGTAGAACGCCCGGCTGCGGTCGTGAAGGAACTCGTCGAAAACAGTCTGGACGCCGGCAGTACCGCGGTTACCGTCGAGATCAAAGACGGCGGCCTCGGGTTGATTCGCGTTACCGACGACGGCGAAGGCATGTCGCGCGCCGACGCCTGTGTGGCCTTCGAACGGCATGCCACGAGCAAATTGCAATCCGACCAGCAACTCAGCGCCATCCGCACAATGGGGTTTCGAGGGGAGGCATTGCCGAGTATAGCGGCCGTCTCGAAAGTCCGCCTGAAGACCGTGGCTCGCAACCAACAAGTGGGAACGCAGCTCTGCCTGACGGCAGGGACGATCGATCGAGTGGAGGATGCGGCAGCTATTCCCGGCACGTCGATCGAAGTCTCGGAGCTCTTCTATAACACGCCGGCTCGCAAGAAGTTTCTCAAGTCAACGACGACCGAGTTTTCCCATATTAGCCACGCGGTGCAGCAGGCCGGCTTAGCCTGGCCGCAGGTGCATGTTCGCCTGATTCACAATGGGTATGAGGTGTTCAATTTTCCCGGCGTGTCCTCGCATCGCGATCGGGTATTACAGATATATCGCGCGGTATTCGGCGAGCGAGCGTTGGTCGTAGAGGCCGAGCGAAACGGTCTGTCCGTCAAGGGTTTTATCATTGACCCGGTGCGGGCACGTGCCGGACGGACCCCGCAGGAATTGTTCGTCAATCGCCGGCCGATCAAGAATGGCACCGTGCAACATGCGGTCATCGATGGATATAGTTCGTTTCTTGCCAAGGGTCATGTTCCGCTCTTTGTGCTGTTTCTTGATGTCGAGCCTCACCGGGTCGACGTCAATGTGCATCCGGCCAAACGCGAAGTGCGGTTTGCCGATACGGAGCAGGTGCACCAGCTCGTTCGCTCGGCAGTGCGTCATGCGCTCGGTCGCGCTCAAGTGGAAGCCTCAATAGCTGGTTCCGTCCATGC
>JBDTWG010000147.1:0-8396 GCA_040006855.1 Nitrospira sp. | reverse complement strand
GGGGTATGATTTTCAGCACGGGCCTGCAGGGAGCACCCCTCCACCCGTGGTGACATTCATGGATAAAATAAAATGGTGGACCTTGCGCGGGTGGCGGCGAAAGAAAATTCTCGCCGAACGCGATCGATTTCAACAGGACATCATCCAGATCAAGGCACCTCATCCAAAAGGGTGAGATTTTTCGGAGGAATACTCCCGTGTCACAGAAAAATGAGTTGGTCCGGCAGGGGCGGGCAGGTGCTTGTCAGTACGGAGCCCTCAGCATGCGCCTGTTGCGAGTGATGCGGTATGCCGGTGTCGCAGTGTTTGCTGTGGGCCTGTGGGTGGGTGGGCCAGAAGAGACGTGGGCTGTGCCGAAAGAAACCTCTGCCGAAAAGGCGGAGCATTTACGCCAACAAGCGAATCCGGACCTGTTCAACGATTGGACCTTTGACAAAGACCAAGTTGGAGAGGTTCCCAGCGGATTTACGATACTGGTGGCTAAGGAACAGTCCGGTGGGACATGGAAAATCGAGGCGCAAGCAACGACGCCCTCAATTCCCAATGCCCTGTTCGGAGCTTCTCGCTGTGCAACCTGCGTCGAAGTGCTGGTTGCGCAGGGGTTTCAGTATGAGTATCCCGACTTGGTCATCCGTATTCACCAAGCAGCCAGTTCAACGTCCGGGCAGGCCGGGGTGGTCTTCGGTCTGAAGGATCTCAAGAACTACTACGCCGCTGTGGTGGATGTGGCTCAGAAGGCCATCGAGGTGGTGCGTGTCGTTGACGGGAAAGAGTCGGTGCTTGGACGGGCCTCGATCAAAGTCAAACCGGTGGAGTGGCACACGTTGCGGGTCCAGCGGAACACTATCATCAGCAAGGATTTCGTTGAGACGTTCTTTGACGGGAGCTTGGCGCTTTCAGTAGAGGATCAAGCTCTCGGAGTCGGACAGGTGGGACTGTTAGTGCGAGGGGAGACGTCGGCGCATTTCGATAACTTTAATGCCGCCCCACTGTATTCTAGCCGTCCACTATCGACTCCGGCTGCCTATTAGCCTGGGACCGTCCCAGTCTCGGAAGGAGCATTTCACGCTTGCCTTTCCGATTTTGGTAGGATACATTGAAGGTGCTTCATTGCGAAGAGCCTTGGTGGTGAAGTAGAAAAGAATTACAGGGCTCGAATCGATGTTGTTTTGGGTTCTTCCCGGGAATTTCGGAAGCCAGAGCTAAGATTGCCGCTGTGTTTGCATCTTCGCCCCATTCCTTCCTCGTCTCTTTCTCGAGTCCCAGACAACACCATTTTATTCTCAAAGGAGGAACCCGATGGGTTCGAAGATCTACGTTGGCGGCTTGCCATATTCAACCACCGAGCAGCAATTAAGCGATCTGTTCGCGGTGCACGGGGCGGTGACGTCGGCGCGCATCATCACAGACAAGTTCACAGGTCAGTCCCGGGGCTTTGGCTTCGTGGAAATGTCAGGAGATTCGGAGGCGCAAGCGGCTATTAACGCCTTGAATGGAACACAATTTGGTGGCCGCACCTTGACCGTAAACGAAGCCCGCCCGCAGGAGCCTCGCTCCGGTGGTGGTGGCGGCGGACGTGGAGCAGGCGGGGGCCGGTACTAAGCTGAGCTTGTTTCACTATACCTATTCAGGGGCTGCCATTAGGGTAGCCCCTGCGTTTTTCTTACCGTGTTGTCCTCTCTCTTGTTCGCAGGGCCATCAGATTGGCTGCCCCTGTTTTCCCAAGATAGAGATTTAGGAGTGAAGTTTTATGGTGTCGTTTGCCGAATTGTCTCTTACATCGTTTCTCGCTGAGCGTCTGCAGCAAGCCGGTTTCGCTGCGCCGACTCCCATTCAAAAGGCCGCCATTCCGTTGGCTATGGAGGGGCGCGATTTGTTGGCTCAGGCCAAAACCGGGAGCGGAAAAACGCTGGCATTTCTCATTCCCCTGATTGAACGGGCGGTCAAAGAAGGCTGGAAGGCGACCGGCCCTGCGTCGAACGTCTCCGCTCATGCCGGCCCCTCACGGTTGCCGCGAGCGCTGGTGTTGGCGCCCACCCGTGAGTTGGCTCTCCAGATCGAAATGGAACTCCGTAAATACGCTCCGCCGGCGGTCACGTCGCTGGCCGTGTATGGCGGGATTCCTATCGAACGGCATTACCGGGCCCTGCGACAACCGCCGTTGATCGTGATCGGAACGCCGGGTCGTCTGTTGGATGTGGCAGGAACCCGCCATCTGGACCTGCGTGGCGTCGAGTATGTGGTGATGGACGAAGCCGACCAAATGTTGGATCGCGGATTTCTGCGGGATATCCAGCGTATTCTGAAGTTGTTGCCTGAGCAACGGCAGACCATGCTGTTCTCGGCGACCTTTTCGCCGGAAATTCTGACGCTGGCGGAATCGATGTTGAAGAATCCCGCTCGAACCTCGGTCGATCCGGGCGTCAACACGCCGACCACGATCACGCATGCGTATTACGTGGTTCCCAGCGAATCCTCGCGGGTGCAATTGATTCACACGTTGATTCAGCAGGCGGTGACTGGTGATCAGTCGATGGTCTTCTGCGATCAAAAGTACAAAGTGAAACGCTTGGCCGCTCGGTTAGGTGGTGAGCCGGCGTCGGTAGGCGCGATTACAGGGAACCATTCCCAGGCTCAACGCGAGCGTACCCTCACGGCATTCCGATCCGGGCGTCTGCGATCCCTGGTGGCGACCGATGTGGCGGCGCGCGGATTGGATGTCCCATCCGTGTCGCAGGTCATTCATTATGAGCTGCCGGGTAATCCTACGTCGTACGTCCATCGCACCGGGCGAACAGGTCGTGCCGAACGGTCCGGCGCGACTCTCTTGATTCTGTCTCCGCAAGAGGAGCGTGAATATTTGGCCATGGTTCGCCGATTGCGAATTCAAACGAGTCGACTGACGCTGCCTACATTAGCGGCATTGCCGCCTCCCGTCAGTGAGCCTGAGTCGAACGGCCCATCCAGGCACGATGGTCGGGGCCGCGAGGCTCGACCGCGCAGGGCGGGAGAGCGCCCGAGTTCGATGCCCCAGGATTCGAGAGCCAGGCAGGGCGGTCGTGGCTGGCGTTCTGATCGCCCCGCCGCGCCACGTCGTGGCCAGTAGGTATAGTTGAGGAACCGCTTTGTTCGGCAGGGGTTGCTGGATTGGCATGATTGAGGAGGAGCGTCAATGAGACATGGACGTCACCTAGTAGTGGGTTTGGTGATAGCCCTGGGCTGCGGTCAAGCATTCAGCGAGGGGGCCTACGCACAAAGCGATGTGACAATCGCCGATGGCATGAAGGTGTCGTTGGAATATACCTTGACGCTTCCGGACAAGTCCGTGGCCGATTCGAATGTCGGCCAGGCGCCCATCACGTTCCTGCAGGGAGCTCACGAGATTGTCCCTGGGCTGGAGAAAGCCCTCGATGGGATGAAGGCCGGCCAGAAACGGCGCATTGACGTGGCGGCGCAGGATGCCTATGGTCCCTACAACAATAAGTTGCGACAGTCTGTCGACAAGGACAAGCTTCCCAAGGATGTGAAGGTGGGAGATATTTTGCAAGCCGCGGACAATCGATTGGTGAAGGTCCTGGAAGTGAATGAGAAAAAGGTGCTCATCGATCTCAATCATCCGCTGGCGGGAAAGACGCTCACCTTCGACGTGAATATCCTCAAAGTTGAACAGGGGGACGCATCAGACGCTCCTGAAAGCAAGACGCCCTAAGTCCCCCCTACGTGCTCACCAGATCGGCGGGCCAGCCGGCGAAAACGCCGGCTGTGCTTCGCGCCGGTGTGGTGCTCTCCGCATCGCCGTGACCGTCAGCGTCACGGCCGCAAAGTGCGACTCGACGACTCCCTCAATGACATAGGCTTGGTTCGTGGCCAGCAGGTGGCATGTCTGCCGATACACGTCCGGGAAGATGGTCGCATCGTACAGCCCGGTCAGGTCTTCGAAGCTGACGAACTCCATGGGGTCGCCCTGTTTCGTGTGGACGACCTTCTCCGTAATCAGCACGCCCATCATGGTGATTGAACGGCCGATATACTGCATCATGTCACGGGCGGCAATCGTATTAGACGGAATTTGTGCGATGGGAACTAAGTCGAGCGGGTGGCACCGGAGAGGAAAACCGAATGCATCGATCTCCTGCGCGATCAGCCGTGACAGCGCATATTCCGGCGGGATAGGTAGATAGCCGGGAGGTGACTGATGTTGCCAGGCCAGCAGGCGCCAGAGTAGGGCTGGTCTGGTGAGTTCACCGGCGATGCGGTCGAAACAACCGGCTTTGATGAGCAGCCGAGCCTGCGCAGAATCGGGTTGGACCCGGTCTAGAAAATCCTGTAGCGACCGAAAAGAGCCCTCCCTGGTGCGTTGCGCGATCAAGGCCTTGGCAAGTTCTTGCCGGAATCCTTTGATCTGCATCAATCCAACGCGCACCCTCTGTGCCTGACCCCAATAGGCCCATTCACTGTCATTGATATCTGGCGGCAGCATCGTTAGCCCCATCCGCCGTGCTTCCGACACATAGGCAAATGTCGAGTAGAACCCGCCCTGGTTGCTGATGACTGCGGCGATGAATTCTGCCGGGTAGTGGGCGCGGAGATAGGCGGATTTGAACGATACCTGCGCGTAACTAGCTGAGTGAGGTTTGCAGAAACTATAACCGGCAAAACTCATGATCATGGCCCAGATCTGCTCGATGACGGGCACGCTGGCTCCTCGAGCCAGGGCGCCCGCACAAAATTGCCGCTGGTAGTCGTGGAGCTGTCGTTGTTTGTGTTTCTTGCTGAGCACTTTTCGCAATTGATCGCCGTCCGCGAGCGAGAATCCGCCCAATGCGACGGCCACGTTCATCACATCCTCCTGATAGACCATGATGCCGAAGGTGTCACGCAGCACATCCTGTAACGCCGGGTGGAGCATGCGGTAGGGCTGACCGTGCGCACGCCGGATAAAGTCGTCGGCGAACCGGTGCGCGGCAGGCCGGATGATGGAAGAGACAATCGTGAGATATTCAAAGTCGTCGGCCTGAGCCTGCTGTATGGCCGGCATGGTGGTCCAGAGTTTCTTGAGCAGCAGCCGCGTCGCGGGCGATTCCACATAGAAGCAACCCATCGTGTCGCCTTGCCGAATCAAGGCTTTGGTCCGGTTGTCGGAGAGCGGGTTCCACATCGCATAGTTGATCTGTCGGCCGGTATGGCTGGCGACTGCGGCTAGTGTGTCACGAATGACGGCCAGTGAGCGATTGCCCAGAAGGTCGATCTTCACCAGCCCGGCCTCTTCCGCCTGATCTTTTTCCCATTGAATGACCGGAATCCCTTTGGCTGATCGTTCGACGGGCACATACCGGCGGATCTCGTCCGGCACGAGGACCACGCCGCCGCAATGCAGACTCAGATTGCGGAAGTGCCCCTCGATTTGAACGGCCCATTGGAGGATTTCCGGCCAAGGGGAGCGAAGCTGCAGACTGCGACAGAGCTCTGTCGCCCACTGTTGATAGGTCACGGTCGAGTTACTTTCACACAGATCGGCTTTGCGGAGCAGTAATGGCAGCATACGGCCGATTTCTGCGGCCGGCAGACCATAGACTTTGGCGGTCTCCCGAATCGCCGCACGGATGGCGAGCGTATTTTGATTGGCTACCATCGCCGCCGACCGTTCGCCGTATTGGGTAAAGACCCAGTCGAGAATGGCATCCCGTTCGTCCCAGGGAAAGTCGATGTCGATGTCCGGCGGATCATGCCGTCCAGGGTTGAGAAACCGCTCAAACAATAGGTGATGGCGAATCGGATCCACATGGGTGATGCCCAGGCAGTAGGAGACGATCGAGGCGGCGGCAGAGCCGCGCCCGCAGGTGCGAGGGGCATGGCCGACGATCTCCTCGACGACCAAAAAATAATCCGCATATCCTTTGTCACGGATCACCGCGAGTTCGTGCTCGATACGTGCCGAGACCGCAGGGGAGAGCGTGCCATAGCGCCGCATCGCACCGTCATAGGTCTTGATGCGAAGGCGGTCGAAGGCTTGGGTCGCGGAGAGTTGCCGAAACGAAGGGAAGATCGTGTCTTTGAAATTCCAATCGGTGGCACACCTTTCGGCGATGTGCCGGCTATTCGCGATGGATTCAGGCACGTGGGGAAACTGCCGTTCGATCTCCATGAGGGGCATCATCCGATGGGTGGGTCTGCAACAGGCGTTGTCGGGCAATCGGGAGAGCGTGGTGTTCAGCGCAATGGCACGCAAGAGCCGGTGGAGTTGGTAGTCGGAGGGAGTCAGGAATTGCGCGCGGGTCGTTGCGACAGGCGGCAACGTGGATCGGCGGCTGAATGCCAGGGCATCAGCCATCTCCGGACCCGGCGTCAGTTCAACGAACAAATCTTCCTGCGAATCCCGTTGCCATTGAGTGAGCGCCGGCTGGTCATCGGAGAGGATGATCAGGCCGGGGCGGTGTTGAGCGACTGTCCCGATGAAGTCGAAGGTTTCGTCGCTATGGCGGGCCGAGAGGATGCGGCAGAGGTTGCCATAGCCGGCCACTGTTTTCGCCAGCAGGACGGCGCGGTGAGAGGGGCACGTCAGTTCGGCGCCAAGAATCGGTTTGATTCCGGATGCGCGGGCGACATCAAGAAATCGAATGGCGCCGTACAGGCCGTTCGTATCGGTAAGCGCCAGAGTGTCACTGCCCTGCGCGCGCGCCGTCTGGCAGAGCGCTTCCAGTGACGGGACTCCTTCCATCGGCGAATAGGATGAATGGACGTGCAAATGAACGAACGGAGAAGGCATGGGTGGTCGTGGCCTCAAGGGTGTCTGCCATACCGAATGATTCTGTCTCCAAAGCGTGTTCTCAGCCGGTCGAGGGCACGCGTCAACTGCTGCGCGCGGGTTCGATGCTGGTGAGTCGGCCCGACGACGTCAAACAGCTCACATTGTTCGGCAGGGGCTATGAGTTCCCCAGCGCTGAGTGTGAGCACATTCATGCGGACGCGGCGATGGGCGCATTGTCGGAACAAGGCATGGAGCGGTGGCGTCAGGTCAATATCCCAATAACTGGCCGGATCGATTGCCCGGTGTCCACCAGTATGGGTGTGATCGCTATAGCGAATCGTCAGGGTGAGCCGCCGGCAGACTCGCTGTTGAATGCGCAGCGTCCGGCAAAGTTGTTCAAGCAGATCAGCAAGATAGTTCCACAGCATGCGGTCGTCGTTGGTATCTGGCTCGAGCACCTGTGAGCAGGTGAGTTCGGGTTGCACTGGCGGGGACGTGACCGGGGTGGAGTCGATGCCTTGCGCCCAACGCAGCAACGGGGCTGCCCACTTTCCGACGGCAATGTCGAGCGCGGGGAGGGGACTGTCGGCCACATCGCCGAATGTCCGGAGATTCAGATCGGCCAAGCATTGCCGAATCTGTTTCATTTGGGGGCGATGGAGGAGGGGTAAGGTCTCGATCGGCAAGGGAGCCATGAAGGCTCGTTCCGAACCGTGACGGACTTCATAGAGCTGCGTGGGCTGCACTAGGCCGGCGGCGGTCTGTGCGACGAGTTTGTTGCTGCCGACTCCCAACACGCCGTCGAGATTGGCCTGCATCGAAATGTCTCGTTGGAGGCGCGCAGCGGTATCGCAGGTGGGGCCGAAGAGCCGTGTCGTGCCGGTCAGATCTAAGAGAAACCCTCCGGGCTTTGTCGGCTCCCAGACCGGTGCATAGCGGGTGACGATCTGGGACAGCATCGCATGAGCCTGAGCTGTGCGGACCGAATCAGGCGTAAGGATATGAAGTGCGGGACAGCGTTGCAGGGCCTGTTGGATGGTCATGCCTGGGTACAGGCCGTCGGCAATGGCTTCGAGTGATACCTCATGCAACCGGGTGCGTGGACGTGCCACTGGTGCAAGGCCGACTGGTTGGCGACGGAGGCGAGGCTCGGCCAGGCGCGCGAGCGCCAGTTCGAACGACGGCACCGTCAGGCACACAATCTGGCGATCCATAGCTTCAGTAGAACCGGCGAGAAGTTCTATTGCTTACAGTAGCGAATGACGCCGATGACGAGGCCTTCAATGCGCAACGAATCGGTCGGCCTGATCGTAATGGGTTTCATCGTGTCATTGGCAGGGCGCAGCTCGATGGTCGAGCCTTTGCGGTAATAGGTTTTGATCGTGGCATCGTTGTTGACGATCGCAATCACCGTCTGGCCGTTCCGGGCCGTATTCTGTTTTTGAACGATGACGAGGTCGCCGGGGAGAATGCCTTCGTCCCGCATCGACTCGCCCTTCACCCGCAGAGCAAATGTCTCGCCGCGACCCATCATGCCGGGCGGGACTTCGACGAGTTCAGTTTGAGGAATCGGTTCGATGGGATCGCCGGCCGCTACTAAGCCGGCCAGGGGAATGTGCGCTGAGGCCGTGAGGTGATCGATTGCCAA
>JBDTWG010000146.1:0-8561 GCA_040006855.1 Nitrospira sp. | reverse complement strand
GTGCCGACATAGGCCTGATAGTTCTGCATCTCGGGAATCGTGCGGACGTACTCGGTCAACATCTTCGTCACCCGGGCCGTTTCCTCGAGCGTCGTCCCTTCCGGCATGTCAATGACGAGCTGGAGCTCGCTCTTGTTGTCAAACGGCAACATCTTGACCACCACGCCACGCGTATAAAACAGAACCAGCGAGCCCACCAGCAGCAGCGCAATAACGCCGAGCAGAAGATAGGCCCTCGCCGGATGGGATAACACCGGCGCCAGCAGACGTTGATACAGACGATAGGTCCGGCTCCCTTCAAACGATTCGTGCTCGGCGCCGGCCATCTGCACGCCGGGCCGATAACAGGTCTGGCAAAACCAGGGAATGACGATGAAGGCCACCAGGAGCGACACAAACATGGCGATCGAGGCATTCACAGGGATGGGCCGCATGTAGGGGCCCATCAATCCGGAGACGAAGGCCATAGGCAGGAGCGCGGCGATCACCGTCAAGGTCGCCAGAATCGTCGGATTGCCGACTTCGTCGACGGCAAACAGAGACGCCTCGCGGTGCGGTCGCGCACGAAGCGTGAGGTGCCGGTAGGTGTTCTCGACGACCACGATCGCGTCGTCCACGAGAATGCCGATGGAAAAGATCAAGGCAAACAACGTGACGCGGTTGATGCTATAGCCGATGAGCATCGAAATGAAGAGGGTCAGTGCGAGCGTCAATGGAATCGCAATCGAGACCACCAGCGCGGGACGAAGCCCCAGCGCCAGCCCCAGAAAGACCACGACCGCCACCACCGCAATGAGCAGATGCCAGAGGAGTTCGTTGGCCTTCTCATCGGCAGTTTCTCCATAGTCGCGCGTGACGGTCACCCGCACATCGGCGGGAATCAAGCGCCCTTTCAATTCTTCGACTTTTCGAATCACGCCTTCCGCGATCGTCACGGCATTGGTACCGGCCTGTTTGGCAATGGCCACGGTGACAGCGGTGGATTCCTGCGCGACGCGCCCACCCAGACTCTCGCCATGCCATACGTAACTCGTCGCCTCAGTTGGGCCGTCGATGACCTCCGCCACCTGACGAAGGTAGACCGGCCGTTGTTCGTTCACGCCGACGACCACCCCATCCAGATCTTCTTTCGACCGGATGAATCGGCCGGTCTCGACGAGATAGCTTTCGTTGCGGCTTTCAAACCGGCCGGCCGGCAAAGCGAGGTTTTCTCCCTGAATGACGCTCGCAACCCCCAAGGGCGTCAAGCCGTAGGCTTTCAGCCGTGAGGGGTCGATCTGCACGCGCAGCTCGCGGCCGCGGCCTCCGACCACGAAGCCTCCCGCCGTGCCGGTGACTTTCTTCGTGTCTTCCAAGACCTGGTCGCCCAGTTGCCGCAGCTGGAAATCCGTATAGCGGTCGCTCGACAGGGTGAGGGTGACGATCGGCACATCGTTCACATCGCGGGGCTTCACCTGAAAGGGTGCGGCGCCCGGCGGCAGGAGATCCTGGTTTGACATCAACTTGTCGTACAGATCCACCAGACTCTGCTCCATCGGCTCGCCGACATAAAACCGCACGATGATCAGCGCCCCGCCGGAACGAGAGATCGAATAGAGATATTCCACCGTCTTGATTTCTGATAGCTTGCGCTCGATGGGTTTGGCGAGTTGCTCTTCCACCACCTTCGCAGAGGCGCCGGGAAAGGGCAGCCACACGTCGGCCATGGGAACGACAATCTGAGGCTCTTCTTCGCGCGGTGTCAGCAAGACCGCGAAGAGCCCCAGCAAGAGGGAGGCGATGATGATGAGCGGGGTGAGTTTGCTGCCGACAAACAGCGCGGCGAGGCGGCCGCTGAAACCGAGGCGTTGGATCGTCATTCATCAACCATCATCGGCTTGGCGCTTTCGTCCGTCGCTCGCGAAGCGTCTCTTCAAAGACCCGCTTCACGGCATCTGCGTGGGCAAGGCAACGGCCGTCATGTCCTGTATAAGGACACCGTCCCGGCCCTTGGTCCCATCCAGGATGACTTGCTCACCCGCGTTCACGCCCGACAGGATCTCCACACCCTGGTCCAACGTGCGGCCGACCTTGACCCATTGGAGACGCGCCACGTGATCGTTTCCCACGACGAACAGGCTGGCAAGCTCGCCGCGCTCGACAAAGACGGACTCCGGCAGGAACAGCGTCGTGCTCATACCCGTTTCGAGCCGGAGCCTCCCGAACATACCGGACCTGAGTCCGACCGTCCTTGGCAAATCCGCTTTTATCGTGAACGTATGCGTTTGCGGATCGCCGGCGGGAAGAATTTGTGACACACTGCCCTGCAGCGGGTGGTGGCCCAGCGCGTCGATGATCACTGGAATCGACGCTCCGATGGACACGGCGCGAATATCGCTTTCTGCGACGGTGGCTTCCAATCGAAGCTGGTCAGGATCCTCCATTTTGAGCAGGGGTTGGCCCGGAGAAGCCAGTTCCCCCATTTCGACCTTCTTCTCCGTGATCACCCCATCGAAGGGGGCTCTCACCACCGTATAGCTCAATTGGGCCATCACGGCGTTCCGCCCCGCCTCAGTCACTTTGAAAGTGCGCGTGGCATTCTCTAATTCCTGCTTGGACACCGCATCCCTCTCGTAGAGATCTTTCATACGGTTCCACTGCGCTTTGGCATTGTCGAGCTCCGCCGTGACCCGGGCCAATTCAGCCTGCAGGTCTCGATTGTCGAGCACGACCAATGTCTGTCCTTTGCGCACCAGACTTCCCTCACGCACCAGCAGATTGTCGATTGTGCCCTGAATACGGCTGGCCAACGTGGCCTGATAGACGGCTGTCACCTGGCCGGTGACCTCAACGGTGACCGGAACTTGGCTGGTCTTCACCGCAATCACAGCCGTTTGGATGACCGGCTGAACGGCCATCGCGGACGGACCCTCTCCGGGTCGGGACGGCTCCTGAGCCTGCCCACATCCCGTCAGCCAGAGCAGGCTCAACCCAATCCATGCTGTCTTCACGACTATTTGGTTATTCCTGAACACCCAACCTCCGCAGTAAGGCCATCATCGGACACCAGCCTGTAAAGGCCGACTGGACCAGATTCGCCGCGACGAACGCCGCGACGTAATTATAATAGGGATGCACCGTCGCGCCCAGCACAACCGCAACCAGCACGAACACGCCGGCGATGAATCGAAGCCATTCGTTGATGTTCATACCTTCCTCACCCCCTTCCCTCACCCCGTATGAGCGGCGGAATCGAAAAAGGATTCGGCTGGAGCATTCGATGAAAAACCAATGAATTGAATCTGTTCGGTGCATACACGGATCACCCCTCTCAGGCAATGCTCCGACTACCCTGTGCCATGCCCTCCGCTTCCAGGTCAGAACCGGTACTCCGCCCCGATGGAGACGATCGAGTCGTTAAAATCTCGGAGGACCGTGGTCGACGTGCGCTTCCCGTATTGATATGCCACTGTCATCGTCGCCGCCGACGACAAACGATAACGAAGCTCCGCTATTCCCTGGTGCGTGGAGTCGAAGCGATTCAGATGCGTGTCGCCGGCGAGACCGCTCGTAAACGTTTTCCGGCGATGAATATAGATGAGCTCCAGATCGAACCGCGAATGCAAATGCAATTCCGTGCCGACCGACAGCATATGCAGATAGTACGACACATCGTCCATGAACTGCGTCTCCTGTCGACCATCTGCCAAACCACGCTCGTAGAGGTAGGAGAGCGTCACCATCATCCAGTCCGTCGCGCGATAATCGACCCGAGGACCGATCGTCCAGAATGTCGTATCCCGCTCGGCAAACGACTCATTGTACAGACGGAGGCCATATCGACCGATCAAGGCCGCCGTGACGGACTCACTCACACGCCGTTCAACTTCAGCTCTCCAGGTATGGGAGCTGACCCGCTCTTCTTGAATCGACCGGGTCCCGGTACGACGCTCGAAATTGGGTCCCAAGAACAAGTTGGGGACATAGCGATATCGCAAGAGCACCGAGGTGTCGGCCGTGAGCGCCAATCGATCCTGGATACGATAATCGCCATGGTTAAAAATGGGGTTGTTCGTAAAGATCGCGCCGTGCGCCTTGACCGATAGCTCATTGCGTCCCAGCGAGCTGTTCGTTGACTGGATGACTTCGAGCGCCGGTTCCCAAATCACATCCTGCGGTTTGTCGGTCGACACCACCGTCGGCTGCGACGGATCCTCACTGAATCGGAGTCGTCGGGCGGAAGAAAACTGGAAGGCGTCGGTGGTGTAACTGGCCTTCTGTTCGGCGATCGCCGACCATTCGGCATGCACCGGCGTGGCCGGTCTCCATAAACCAGTACCCGCAGCAACCCACAGGGCCGCACGAAGAGCCAGCACCAGCAAAGGTCGCTCGTGCGGCATCATCTGTCATGGTCGACCGAAGAACTGCATTGACGGCAATGCATGCCTGACTCCTTGTCCTCACAGGGTGAGAAGACTCCCGTCAGTGTCCGCTCCGCATCATCGTGCTTACACATTCAGCACCCACGCCCGACGGTGCAAATCGCTCAGCCTTGCAGCCCAAGCAACTTGGCCATGTTGATCACAATGAGGCTTACCGCGATCGTGATCGTGATTGACGCGGTCATCCGATTCGCAACAGTCGGCGACAACCAGGCCCCCATCCGCGCACCCAGCACCATGCCGGACACGCTGCCCAGAAGCACGAATCCCATCAGCGCCCAGTTGACGCGGCCAAACTGAAGATGCCCCACGATTCCGCCGATGGAGATCAGCGCGATGATGCTGAGCGAGGTCCCGATGGCCGTCCGCGTCGGAAAGCCCAATATTAAAATCAGCGCCGGGACCACCAGAAATCCCCCACCCACTCCGAACAACCCATTCATGGTGCCTACCACCAACCCCATCCCGCCCACCTTCAACCAGCACGTGCGCGGAAAACGGGTCGCGCAACTCTCTTCCCGCTCGACCTCGAGCAGCAGTGTACGCTGCCGCATGATCAGGGCCCTGACGAGCAAGAGCAAGATTCCGAACAGCACCAGCAATACTTCGTCCCGGAATAGCCGATGGCCGAAGGCTCCCCCCCAGGACCCGATCATGCCGGTCCAACTGAACGCCGCGGCGGCGTTGATCTTCACGAGGCCCTGCCGTCCATACTCCCACGCGCCCAATAGCGCGGATGCCGCCACGATCATCAGCGACATCGCCGCCGCCTCCTGCAAGGGGATGCCGGCGATATACACCATGAGCGGCACCCCCAGAATCGCGCCACCGGTCCCGGTCGCCCCAAGTTGCAGGCCGATCGGCACCCCTGACAGAACAGAACGCAACGCCTGGTCGATCAAGCCGGGCTCGTTGTGCTGATTCCCACGTTGCAGCCAGTCCCGACGCCGGTCAAACCGGCTGCTCCAGCTTTGCAATCCCCAGCGCTTTCAAAATCACCTTCTCGTAATAGGGCTCGCTGACGCCTTTCTTCATCTTGCGCAGAAAATACTTCTCTAGCGCAATCTTAGCAAGATGCACCCACTTGCCCTTTTTCGCCCAGGTCACATTGCGCGGCGCCATTTGCGGGAGAGCCACAAACGCCATGCCGGTGTCGCCCATGTCCGCCAGACAGATGGCGTTCCACGTAGCAGTCTCCCGTTTTGGATCATCATCGATATCGGCCTTGATGTTGTGCACCGCGGCCGACACCATCGATTCGATCATATAACCCGTCTTCGGCGCCCCGGTCGGAATCGGGGTTTGCTCGACCGGAGGAATGGCCACGCACACACCGACCGAATAAATGTTCCGATACTTTGGATTGGCCTGGTAGGCGTCGATGTTCACAAATCCTTTCGGGTTGCAGAGTCCCGCAGTGCCCGCGACCGCATCCACTCCGGCAAAGGGCGGAATGATCATCGAATAGCGAAACGGCACCTCCTGCCCTCCCTCCAAGATCATCTTGCCGGGCTGCACCTCTTTGATGGCCTGGTTGCTGATGGGCTTGATCGAGTGTTCTGCAAACTCGTCCTCCATCAAGCGCCGCGATGCGCCCACCCCCGCGAGGCCCATATGGCCGATGTAGGGTTCCGGTGTTACGAAATACATCGGCACCTTCTTCCGGAGTTTCTTCTTCCGAAGATCGGCATCCAGAATGAATGCCATTTCATAGGCAGGGCCGAAACACGAGGCCCCTTGTGCCGCACCCACGACAATGGGCCCCGGGTCCTTGAGAAAGGCCTGGTAGCTTCCCCAGGCCTGCTCCGCGTGATCCACATTACACACCGACTGTGTATAGCCGCTCGGCCCAAGCCCTGGCACGGCGCCGAAATTGAGCTTTGGTCCAGTCGCAATGATTAAGTAGTCATAGGGGACCTCCCCTTTCGAGGTGATGACGCGATTCTGTTCCGGCTCAATCCGCTCGGCCATGGCATGGATATACTCGACGCCCTTTTTTTCCAACACCGGTCCCAGCGCAAAACTAATGTCCTTTCTTGTCCGCCAACCGACCGCCACCCACGGATTGGAGGGCACGAAATGGAAGGACTCTACATTCGAAATCACCGTCACCTTGTGCTTCTTCGCCAGCAATTCCCTGGCCTCATAGGCTGCGGGCAGCCCTCCGATCGATGCCCCGATAATGACCACTCTTGCCATGATTCACCTCCCAGTGACCGTGATGGTGTGTCGCAAAACTTTATACTCATGCTTCTCCGCATCACTGACCTCTCCAACTGGTGTGCTCACGCAAACTCCATTCCTCACGTGTTGAGAGCAAGAAAAGACCGATTTGGATTCATGTGTAGGAGTGAACCGGCCCGCTTCGCCGTGAGACGAGGGAACCCGCTCGATTTTCCCGATCACCACTCGTGTTGGTATGGATTCGTACTGCAACATTTCTACAAATCTCCCTGCCCACTAGGGGAATTGTCCGGTTGACATTACTCCACTTCGGTCGGTAGTCATATAGAGTTACTATTTTGTCTGGAGGTAGTATGTCGTTCCGCGGCGTTTGGTCAGGTAAAGGCTTGTTTATCAGCCTCATCGTGGGATTCATTGCAGTGGAGTCGATTGTCGCGGCTGGCTTTCTGAGCCTGCTGCACTTCAAAACCTCCACCAACTGGGTCTCGCAGAGCGAGCATGTCTTGCTCGAACTGGAGCGCATGATGGGCACCGTCACGGGCGCCGAAACGAATCAGCATGCCTATATCCTTACTGGATCCGATGACTATCTGCCCCCCTATCGCGATGCGATGGACACCATTGACCATCACATTCAGCGTATTGGGAGTCTCACCAGGCGTGATGCCGTCCAACAAAACCGCGTTGCCTATCTTGTGAACCAAATCGAACAGCGATCGGAGGAGATGGACCAGGCCATCGTAACCCGCCGCACAAAAGGTCTGCCCTATGCCAAATCAATCGTGGCTGGCAATCGGCAGAATGGAACGATGGACGCGATTCAGGATGTTGTGGGACAGATTCGTGAGGAAGAAACGCGCATACTGGAGCGCCACCGGGCGGACTCGGAAGCCTGGGCGATGACCGCAGGTTCCTTTGCGGCAGTCTTTTTCCTGCTGACCGCCATTGTCTTTACCTTCTGTGGCCTGGTCATGAAAATGGCCCTGACGAGTCAGGCACAAGCTGAGCGCCTCCTCCACACCTTCTCACGCTCTTCAACGACTCCCGCAACCAGATAACCGCGGGAGTCCGATACTCAGCACATGCCGCCCCAATGTGCGTTGTTCGATCGACAGGCACCCTGCAGTCACCTCCATCCTCCGTGATGAATTCCTGACCCTCATGCCTGCCAATGTGCGCCGGACTGCCGAACTCGAGGCTGGCGGCCATCTCGCCACCCTCTGCTAGGTGCGTGCGAGGACCACGGCGAGCAATAATACGAGGAGCGCAACCAGCAACGAGAGTCGAGGCACGAGCACCGAATACTTGACCAGGGTCCCCTGCCACGCAGTCCTCTCTGTCTCAGCCATGGCCAGAATCCGCCGCACATATGGTCCAATCACGAGGTCGTGAAGCAGCGTAAGGCTGAACAAGAGCGCTACCAAACTCATTTTGGCGGCAAAAACGGCGGGCCATTGTCTTGGCTCCAACACCGGGATCAACCGAAACGAGGCCAGCAGGAGACCGGTCCCGACCAGCAGCCCCATTGCACCCCACACCAGAGTCCTGAACCGATAGGCGACGGTGCGAAAAAGTATCGCGTGGTTCGCAAACAGTCCGTCCCGCCTTAATATCGGCACCAGCACGACCGACAAAAACACCATCCCCCCGATCCAGACGACCGCCGCTAGGAGGTGAATCCACACTAAGGCCAACACAATATCTTCCTTCCTGCTTATTGAATCGGGACAACCTGCCCGTCATGAGGATCGAGATGCAAGCGAGGATCCTGCATCAGGGGAGTGGACCATGCACGTCCTGTCAACAGTCCATTTCTCCCAGGACCGCCAAGATGTGGGCTTCTGCGAGCAAGAGGGCAGACGGCAGGGATATGGCAATGACATCGCCTTGGCAGGCAAGAACAAGGACTGACTGCTCACCCACATGAACACCGACAGGAACAACATCCTCTTGTCG
>JBDTWG010000145.1:0-8606 GCA_040006855.1 Nitrospira sp. | reverse complement strand
TAACCGGTGGCCGACCACCCAGGACAACATCAGATGAGTCGGAATATGCAAAGGCGTCCTCCTATAGGAACTACCAGCCACCAAAAGTATAGCAGCTCAGCCGGCGTCCACCGGTTGACCTACGCCCAGGCCGGGGCTCCACTTTCTGCCAAGGGCCACCTAGTCCCAGGCTGGCGTTCCTAGCCAGACCCTGTACACACATCGAAACGCTCCAGCGGTCTCCCCTCTTTCTCTCGAAGACCGGACGTTGAAGTATGTTCCGTGGAAGTTTCAACAGACTTCTGCAGTCCATTTCATCCAGAACCCTGCACTCCTCCCCCTAAACGTCTGATCACGACATGTGGACCATGCAAACAATGGTACAGCGCGAGCTGTTATAGTGACGGTATGAGATCATGGGATTGACCCTATGCAGTTGACCAAGATCAGATCGTTTCGATCCCACACACAGTGAGTGGCGTCCCGCCTGCTCAAGGAGGATTTTCATGCAGATGTCATTGATTGGTGCCCTTACGCTTACCGTCGGCCTGGTGGCATTCGCGATCCCGGGATTTCTTTCGTTGCCCATGCGACAGGCGTGGTGTCGGCTGGCAAACAGGTCATACAGCGAACGACGAGACCCTTACGGAAGCCATCGCCAGGTTTGAACGTGACAGCACCAACACGTCGGAAAATTCAACAGGGCCAAGACGTAGCCATCCGCTTGGTGAGGGTCCTGTGGGTTATGGCATGAGGTCTAGGCAGGTTGACATCGTCGAGATGGTTCACCGGAACAGTCAGTAAGGAACGTCCCCATTACCAAGGATGGTTGTCATGCGGACATCGTCGATCGTTGCCATTGCAGTCGCGGTCGGTCTCGGTGCAAGCTCGGTCCCGTCAATTCTGTCATCGGCACATGCGGCGGGCATGGTCTCAGAAGGTAAAGAGGCCATGAAGCGCAGCGGCACGTCGCTGATCGACGCCACTGGGAAACTCAAAACCGATGCGACTCAAACGAAGGATGACGCCAAGGCGCTCGACCTCGAAAAGACCAAGAAGGGCGCGGGTGACGTCAAGGGAGACGTGAAGGGTCTCAAGGACAATGCCAAGGGCATGATGACGAATCCAATGGGTAAGTAGTCGTCCGGTTATCCGCTCACAGACACCAGTAGGCGGCTGACTCCCTGGTCAGCGGACTACTGGTGTCATCCAAGACGCTTCGCTCACCGTTATTCAGATCATAACGTTTGCCGATTCACCCTACCCTTTCTTCGCGGGCACGGATAACGGAAGGCGCTATGTAGGATGGAAACGGCCGCCCGGTGATGCGAGGTGCACCGGCGGACCGTTCGCGGTACAGTGGCATTCTTCCCCGGAGGTGATGGACGATGACGACCCTGGCACGCGTACAACAATTTCTCACGCAGGATCTCTGGACCATCGACCCCGCTGCCCTATCCTTGCCCAGCCGCATCGGCATACATGCGCTACGGCTGGCCATTGCGGTCGCAATGGAGTTTCGTCACCGTCTGCTCGATGCCCGCGCCGCCGGTCTCGTCTATACGACGCTCCTCTCGCTGGTCCCATTTCTCGCCGTGATGTTTTCGGTGCTGAAGGCTTTCGGTGTGCACCAGGAGATCGAACCGGTCTTGGCCCAGGCGCTTGAACCTCTCGGCTCGAAGGGGCAGGAAATCACGGCCACGATCATCGGCTTTGTGGACAATCTCAAGATCGGAGTGCTGGGAGTCGTCGGCGTCGCTGGGCTTTTCTACACCACCTATTCCTTGATCGATAAAATCGAAGAGGCGTTGAACGCCATTTGGCTGGTGCGTGAAGGACGCCCGTGGGGACGGAAGTTCGCGGACTATTTGAGCGCCGTGTTGGTTGGTCCAGTGCTGGTCGTGACGGCATTCGGATTGCTGGCCTCGGTGCACAGCAACGTCCTGGTGCAGCGTGTGCTGGAGATTCAACCGTTCGGCTTCCTGATGCTGTGGGCCGGCCAATTGCTACCGTTCGTCATCCTCAGCGGGTTGTTCACATTTCTATTCAAATTCATCCCTCACACGCACGTCCGATTCGATTCTGCGCTGGTCGGCGGGGTCACCGCGGCCGTCCTTTGGGGCATTGCGGGAGAAGCGTTTGCCATATTTGTGGTCGAGTCTGCCAACTACAGCGCGATTTATTCCGGCTTTGCCGTCTTGATTTTGTTTCTCTTGTGGCTCTACGCGGGTTGGCTGATTGTGCTCATCGGAGCGCAGCTCTCGTTTTTTTATCAACATCCCACCGCCTACCTGTCGCGTCTCCTTTGGCAACAGGGAACGCATGCGTTTCGGGAACGACTGGCTTTGAGCCTGCTGCTGGTTCTGGCGCGGCGGTATTTGAAGGGCGACGGTCCTTTGGGTATAGACGAACTGGCCATCCAACTTCACTTGCCCGTCTCGCTCGTGGAAGACCAGGTACAGCACCTGGTCGAAGCCGGACTGCTTGGCCTCATGGCTAAACCGGAAGGCATCAGCCTCACCAAGCCAATCGAACTCATCTCCGTCATGGAAGTGCTCAATGCCGTGCGCAAAGGACGTGTCGCTGACGCGACAGTCCTGGCAGACGCCGACGATTCCGTCCGTCAGGTGCTTCGCCGCCGCGACGACGCGGTGGCAACGGCGCTCGCGGGACATACCTTGCGGTCGCTCATCGATGAACCCGCATCTCGTGAAGCGTGAAACATCTCTCGCGTTTGGTTCGAGGCAAAGAAGACTGGATAGTCCTTACTCTGCGAGGCCTCTTACCCACCTATCTCAGGCGCTCCGAGACGCGTCCCTGACCCAGGCGAGCACAGTTGTATCGTGCGCGTCATCCGAGATCCCCCTCTATTCCATCTCCCCAGGGAGGGCAGCCTCGGTGGTCCCCTACTGCGCGCGTCTGGCCACTATTTCATCTCAAGGGGATGAGCCAGGGGGGCTTGCACTGCGCGCATGGGACGAGCACGGCCTTATCCTGCGCGTTCTTCATTTGCTCACACTTTCTCCTTCCTCAGGGATGGGGGCTGGTTGATCTCCTATTGCGCGCCGTCCAACGAGGGCCTTCTGAGGCCGCGCGTTGCGCGAACACGGGAGATCAACCAGCCCCCATCCCACCTCCCTCCTTGCCGCGGCACCACTCCGACTGATAAAAGAATGAGTTCCCCTGCAGCGATCCCGGGCGACATCCTAGACCCCTGTTTCGTTGGCGGACCAACAATCAAGAGAGACGCTATGTCCCTGCCGGCTGAAAAATCTGCGTCCGACGAATTGCGGCGAGAGGTGCTGCGACGACGCACCTTTGCCATCATTTCGCACCCGGACGCCGGGAAGACCACACTGACCGAAAAGCTGCTGCTCTATGCGGGAGCCGTGCACCTGGCGGGAGCCGTCCAGGCCCGGTCCAGTCAACGCCAAGCCAAATCCGACTGGATGGAGTTGGAGCAGGCACGTGGGATCTCCATCACGTCCACCATGCTCCAGTTCGACTATCAGGGTGCGCGCGTCAATCTCCTCGATACGCCGGGCCACCAGGATTTCAGCGAAGACACCTACCGCACCCTCATGGCCGTGGATAGCGCGGTCATGGTACTGGACGGCGCCAAAGGCATCGAACCGCAGACCAAGAAACTCTTTGCCGTCTGCCGCAAGCGCGGGATCCCCATTCTGACCTTCATCAATAAGATGGACCAGCCGGGACGCCACCCCTTCGACCTGCTGGATGAAATCGAGCGCACGTTGGGCATGACGGCGGTGCCCTTCAATTGGCCGATCGGTGAGGGATCCGGCTTTCAAGGCGTCTACGATTTTCAGAACCGCCAGGTGCTGTTCTTCGAGCGGACGGCACACAATCAGCGCCGCGCTCCGATGACGGTCGAAGCCTTTCCCAGTCCCAAGTTGGCGGAGACGCTGGGCGACGCCTATGGTCCGCTGCAGGAAGAGATCGGACTGTTGACCGGCGCGGGCACGTCCTTCGATCGCGCCCGTTTTCTCGCCGGTGAACTGACCCCGGTCTTCTTCGGCAGCGCGTTGACCAACTTCGGAGTCGGGCCGTTTCTGGACGCCTTCACCAAGCTGGCCCCGCCGCCCGGCCCGCGCCAGACCGCTCAGGGATTGGTGCAACCGACGGATGAGACCTTCTCCGGCTTCGTCTTCAAAATCCAAGCGAACATGGACCCCCAACATCGCGACCGCATGGCCTTTCTCCGCATCTGCTCGGGCCGCTTCGAGAAGGACATGATGGTCTATCATGCCCGGTTGGGACGGAAGATCAGAATGACGCGTCCGCACCGGCTCTTCGGTCGCGACCGCGAGACGATCGACGAAGCCTACCCCGGCGATGTGGTGGGATTGGTCAACCCCGGCCTCTTCACCATCGGCGATACCTTGACCTCTGACCCTTCCCTGACCTTCGATCCCATTCCGCACTTTGCTCCGGAATGTTTCGCGCTCTTGCGCACGCAAGACATTTCCAAGCACAAGCAGTTCCAGAAGGGACTCAAGCAGCTGGAAGAGGAAGGGGTCATGCAGATCTTTTATTCACCCGATCACGTGCGCCGCGAACCGGTCCTGGCTGCAGTGGGCGAACTGCAATTCGATGTGGTCATGTCCCGCCTGGAGAATGAATATGGGGTGAAGACCACGGCCGACCGCCTGCCCCACGTGCTGGCTCGATGGATTGTCGGCGATCCCGCCACGATTGCGGCCGTCTATTGGCCCTCGGACACCCTGCGGCTCGTCGATCAGCAAGGCCACGCCGTGATGCTCTTCAACACCGAGCATCTCCTGGCCTATTGCATCAAATCCAATCCGTCTATTAAGTTTCTACTGCGGGAAGAAGTCGGGCAGGCAGGTCCGTAACGGCAGAGGGCCCGGCCACCCTACCGGAAACCGGGCGGCGCTCAGACCAGGCCGTCTCGCAGTCTATAGAAAGTGTGTTATAACAAGTCGATCGCCACAGAGGGGTATCCTGAGCTCGTGGCGCATGTGAAGTGGAACGACCACACCTCTTGCCGTCTTTAGCGCCTCAGACTAACCCGGCCTAGACGCCTTGTCTGATTTCTTTCATGAATTGAGGTCCGGCCTGCGGTCCTACCGGTTGCGGATAGGATGGCGGGTGGCCACGAAGCCGTAACCAGGCAGGCTTCTCGCCCTGCGGCGACAGTGATGACGAGAACCAGGTCGCGACGCACAGAGACCGTGGCCTGCATGCTCAGTCAACCGGCGCCGATCAGTTGAACAGACGAACATTTCGAGGAGAAGGACCATGCCGAAGGCACGAACTGCAAAAAATTGTTACTGCTGCGAAGCCGCTGATCTCATCAAGATGACCTATATGCTGTGCGGCCTCTGCCACCGGCATTTCTGCAGCGCCCATGGCGTTCCCGACCTGGAACAATGCACCAAGTGTCTTGAGGCCAGCGAAGAAACGGAATAGCCACCGCAGGAGGCTGAAAAAGGCCGCCAGCGGCGTCCACAAACATGGCGCTCATTATTCTTCGCGCCGTGGACCTCGTTGCGGCCTTGCTGGGTAGCCTTTTGAGCATCCCGCTGGAATTCTGATCCCCGCTCTCAAATATCCGACTCGTCAATTCGGCAGGGGCCTAAAATAGTCTCACCTCAGTCTTCAGGGAAGAGGACTCGTCAGGCCGTTTTCTTCCGCCGCTTCTTCTTGATGCCCACCATCACGGACACCTGTGCTTGCTGAGACAGCGCCTGATCGATCTTGCTTTTCCCATTGGTCGTCACAATGACCAACCCTTTGTGGGTCTCGATGCGTTGCAACAGATGGGCTGCCCCGGCATCGGCATAGTGGCTCGTGCCACCCTTGCCTGCGCGATGTGGGCCGAACAGCGCATCCGCCCCATCAAAGAACAGAATCGACCCGCTACGTTCCGCTTCGTCAAAGATCCGATTGATGTTCTTTTCGGTTTCTCCGACGTATCGGCTCACCACTGACGAGAGGTTCACCTTCGCCAAATCCAGCTGCAGCTCCTCGGCCACCAACTCGGCCGCCTTGCTGCGGCGGAGCGGCGTGGACCCCGACAGCACCACGACAGATACCGGCGGCTGTTTGGCGCGAGTCGTTCGTGCCCGGCGCACCGGAGCCGATTGTTTCGTCGCAGCGTTCTTCATAGCCTTCTTCGCAACCGTCTTCACCGCCACGCCCGTTCTCCGCTTCGCCTTGCTCTCAGCCATTCTTGTCTCCCCTGTGTAATCGTCTCTTTATCGATATACGGCCCGCGCGTCGCGCCGGGCCATGCTCGGCCTACCTCCGATGCTCATCGTTTCCGGTCGAAGCCGGATTCCCGCCACTTTTCCAACAAGGCGATGCGCCGCTCTAATTGTGGGATCGTCGCCTGATCGACCCGACCGCCTGTCCGTTTAATCAACTCGGCATTGAGCTGCCGATGATCCGCTCCTGTCTTCCGTGCCACAGCGGCAACCAGGTCCCGGTGTTTATCCCGCAGTTTGTCCTTCTGGTCGTGGAGCGCCTCCGCGACCGCCGCTTGTCCCGTTCCTTCCCCCGCCGGATCACCCTCCTCCGCGCCGATCAACGTGTCCAGCCGGGCCACGCCGTTCAAGGGAATATATTCCTTGAGCGAAGTCGCTGCCGTGCCGAACAACGTTCGCTGCACCGCCGGCATAATATCTTCAAGGACATGGTCCCGCTCGACCTTGATGCGCTTCGCGTAATGCACCAGCGTCGCATCCTTGGGCAGATAGAGCCACGCCCGTTGCGGCTTCGGCACTTTGTCCTGCATCCGCACGAACCGCCCGACCACCTGGCGAAAGTACATCTCCGTCAACACATTGGTCGCATACACGCCGACGCGGAGACGCGGAATGTCCACCCCTTCACTCACCATATTCACCGCCACCAGCCACTGCTGCGTTTTATGGTGGGCAAAGGTCTCGATGGTTTTTGAGGCGGAAGGATCGTCGGACACCGCCACCAGGGCGCGCGTCCCCGTGATCTTCGTGACCAGCTCCGCCACCTGCCGCGCATGCTCCTGATTCATGGTCACGATCAGCCCGCCCGCATCGGATTGCTCTTGCTTGCGCAACCGCTGCAACTCCGTATGGGCATCGCGTAGCACCGGCTCAAGCCAGGTTTCCTGCAACAGCGCTGTCTTGAGCCGCTCCCGTTGGCGTTCAAAGGTCAGTCCGTCTTCAAACGTGGCGCGATGCTCACGCCCGTCCGACAGCCATGTCAGTTCGCCTTCGTAACTGGGAAAGAGGATCGGTCGACAGACCCCGTCCTTGATCGAATGCGAATAGCCATACGTGAAATCAGCCTGGCTTTCACCGTCCTCGTACCGCACATAGGGGATCGGATTATTGTCAGAACGGAAAGGCGTGCCGGACAGGGCCAGTCTAAACACCGCTTCCGCAAAGGCTTCACGCAGGGCCTTGCCCCAATCCTTGCCGTCACCGGCGTGGTGCAACTCATCGAGAATGACCAGGGTTTTTCGGCTGCGGCAGGCTCGCCGGAATACTTCCGGCGCCAGACACACTTGCTG
Organism: Nitrospira sp.; assembly: GCA_040006855.1. Taxonomy (GTDB): domain Bacteria; phylum Nitrospirota; class Nitrospiria; order Nitrospirales; family Nitrospiraceae; genus Nitrospira_A. The sequence continues at coordinate 1,087 of JBDTWG010000145.1, read as the reverse complement.
ATACGTTACCACGGCGCCGTGATAGTCGCGCGCCTCACAGGCCTGCTCATTCGACAGCGCCGGATCCAATTGAATGCCCATTTGTCCTGCGGCCGACGCCCACTGCGTCCGTAAATGGTTCGTCGGGCAGATCACGAGTACCCGACTGGCCGCCCGATCGGCCAGATACTGATGGGCGATGCGCAGCGCAAAACGGGTCTTGCCCGCCGCGGGCGTTGCCGTGACGAGATAGTCCAGGCGTGGCTGTGCCAACACGTCCGTGACGGCGCGGGTCTGCCAGTCACGCAAAGCAGCGGTCCAGGGACGTACGGTCACTCGCTCCTCATTTCACTGGCTCGTGGTGTCGTTGACACATGAACATCCTATTTGTGATAAGTCCCGATCGGCAACGAGACCTTGCTCCTGCGCACAGGCCGCATGCAGGAATCTCCCTCGGCACAATCCTGGGTAATACATGCTGAGTATCTGCATCAAATGGGAACAATTATCAGGCGTGCGACGCATCCTCCGAGAGGGGCTGCGCGGACAGCGGTGTAGCGATATGTTCGAGCGATCGACCCTCTGCCTTGACTCCTAACCACAATTCCACCACAGCGCCCACGAGCATCATCCCGGCTCCCAGCAAGTACCCGTAAAAGACGCTCTCGGCGGAGGTTTCGATCAGCTTGCCGTACAGCCAGGGAGCCAGAATCCCCGCTCCCTGCGCCACGACAAAGAAGAACGCAATCGCCATTGCGCGGATCTCCATAGGAAAGATCTCACTGACGGTCAGGTAGGCGGCACTGGCGCCGGCGGACGCAAAAAAGAAAATCGTCGACCAGGCCACCATTTGCGTCACTGAGGTAAACGCGCCCTGCCAAAAGAGATACCCGGTAACCGCCAGCAAGCAGCCCGCCACGGCGTAGGTGAAGCTGATCATCGGCTTGCGGCCGATGGTATCGAAAAAGCGGCCGAGCAACAAGGGGCCCAAGAAGTTGCCGATCGCAAACGGCAGAATGTAAAAGCCAATGTTGTGACTCGGCACCGCATAAAATTTCGTGAGCACAAAGGGATAGGTGAACGAGATCGCATTGTACATGAATGATTG
>JBDTWG010000144.1:0-8627 GCA_040006855.1 Nitrospira sp. | reverse complement strand
TCCAATGCACGCAGAATCGTGCGCGTCGGCTCGTCGGGATTGGTGATCGTGAGATCGACATCGATCGGAATCTTATGCAAATCGCCGGTAGGACCGCTGATAATGCGAATTCTCGGTTTCAAACGGTCCGTGTGATTGAGGCCGGTGACGACGGCTTTTTCACTGGTATTGAGCTTGATGAGGCTTCCAATGGGGTAGACGCCCAAGGACTTGATGGCGACTTCAATCAGCGCTTTGTCGTACCGGCCTTTTTCGCCCAGCACGAAAAGCTGCCGAATGGCATCATGGGGCAAGAGGGGCGGACGGCCAGGCCGCGCCCCGACCATGCCGTCATAGGTATTCACTAGCCCGACAATCTGAGCCAGCGTGGATATGGATCCATTCTTAAGTTTATGTGGAAATCCGCTGCCGTCCAGACATTCATGATGTTGGGCGATGATGCGAGTGACCGCCTCAGGCAGTGGATCTCCTTGCGAGAGCACGACGGCGGCCAACTGCGGATGTTGCTGCATGAGTGTCTTTTCATGCTCGGTCAGCGCGCTTGATTTCCGGTAGACACTCCGCGGGAGGCGCACATAGCCGATGTCATGGAGCAGTGCCCCGACACCGAGTGTTTCACGGTCGTCTTCACCACACCCGTATTCCACTCCGACGATAAGGGCCAGCACACACACATCCATGGCATGGGACGCAAGCGTACGATCGTAGCGTCGCATTTTTTCGAGAAAGAACTCGGTCATCATCGATTCAGGATGCGCAAGAATCCGGCTCACCAGATCCGTGACAATGTGTTTGAGGGTCACGATCTTCGGTGACTGTCCGGCTTCGAGTTCGTTAAATATCCGCTCCATAGCCTCCAGAGCCTCCCGGTAGGCTGCCTTGGCCGCCGCGGCCTGCTGGACAATGGTCTCCGGAGAAGCATCGACGTGATCGGACGGGGCCGGCAGCTCATCGGTCGGCGGTTCAGAGGCAACCGTTTCACTGCTCACCACGGCGCTCTTCTCCTCCGCAACATCTCCGACGTCCAGGCCGCGCTCCAGGTCAATGGTGACCTCGCGTATGCCGTGTCGCATGAGCTGAGTGATGTCATCAGGATTCGTCACGAGCCACTTGTGAAGAAGAAACGGCGTGCGATACCAGGGCTGATCCATGCCCACGATATACATCCCGAGTTTTAACTGGGCGACAGGAATGCGTTTGGTAGAATTCATACGTGAGCTAGGCCTGATGGCGCGCGGGACATGAGACGCGTGAGGATGTGATTCGCTTGTCTATGCCGTTGGGTTCATATCGGTTGATGTCCAGCCATCCTTAACTCTCTGCGTCCAGGTAGAGCGGCGCATCGCTTTAGAATGTGCGGGATTGCACCGATATCACCCATCAGGGTCCGTGTGTGCAGTTTCGTCCGCGGGAGAGGAGGAAACCTTGTGAGTGACCATGTCGTCCCCCGTTCACCATCCGCCTTCCTTGCTGTGGGCCTCTCACTACAACTCACGTTATCTCAGGATGAGACACACACCCAGTACGGTTCGTCCGTTCTGGGCTGGAAGCAGGGTAGTTGGCTGATTTGCGAATGGCCGTTTCATCTAGGAAAACCCATTCCTTGCAGTCCGGGGACGCGCGTGATGCTGCGGTACCTCTATCAAGGGAAAATGATCGGCTACCACAGCGAGGTGCTGGCAACCCAAGTGGAGCCCTTTCCATTTGTGCTGCTGGCGTTTCCCTCGACTCTCGATGAGGTGCCCATTCGCAAACATTGTCGGATGCAGGCGAACGAACCGATCCTACTCCGTCATGTAAATGACGGAGTCCCTGCTCAACCGTCAAGAACATTGACGCACATCGGGGGGTTGCTCATAGACTTGAGCGCCGCAGGCTGCGCCGTCCTCCTGCAACGACCCATGCAGGATTTTTTGCCCGGCATGGTGCTCCGAGTGGAATTTGAGATCGTGGGCACCGGTCGAGTCGGCAATTTAGCCGGCTTGGTTCGAAACGTCGCGATGCAGGGCGGCGAGACGCAGCTGGGCTTGGAATTTCGGTTCGACGGCAAGGAAACGATCGAATATCGCGGCTGGGGAGGGTCGGTACAGAAAGCCCTCGAATCCTTCATTCTGCAGCGACACTCGTTCGAGTCGCCCTAGGCTGCAGCGGTTGCCGCAGACTAGGAAATTTTTACCCGTCCGCACGCGCCTCTTCCTGTAGCATTACTCGCAACTCCCCCTAATTTCTCCCGCTCTCGCCTAACCCGTCAGTGGCATACATCTTGATGGTACATCTCATGCCGCCTCACGTCCTTCGACGGACCTGAGGAAACACTCAGAAGCGCAAGAGGGATGACGATTATGACTCTTCATGCCCATAGTGCCGGACTCAATCCTCGATGGTGCCTCGCGCAGGACACGATTGATCGACAAGACATCGATCGGCTGATCGCGTGGCTGGCCACCTATCCGCGACTCACAAAAGGGGCGATAACCCTCGACTTCGAACGACAATGGTCGGAATGGGTGGGGCGGCCTTATTCGGTCAACTGCAATTCCGGTTCATCGGCCAACCTACTGATGTATTACGCGCTACTCCGCTCCGGCACCTTGCGCAACACGAGCGTGATCGTGCCCAGCGTCGGATGGGTGACGTCCATCGCCCCCGCCATCCAGTTTGGCTTTACGCCCATCATGTGCGAAGCGGATTCGGACACATTCGGGCTTGATCTGAACCATCTCGAAGACCTCTTGAAACGCCATGAACCGCACACGGTGCTGTTGGTGCAGGTGCTTGGCGTCCCGCATCGCATGAATGAATTGCAGGCGCTCAAAGACCGTTACGGGTTTTATCTTCTGGAGGACGCCTGTGCCGCAATCGGAGCGGAGTACCAAGGCAAAAAGGTGGGAAGTTTCGGCGACATGGCGAGCTTCTCATTCTATTTCGGGCACCAGATGTCCACCATCGAAGGCGGCATGGTGTCCACCAGCGACAAGCGGCTGGCCGATCTGCTGTTGATGTTGCGCAGCCATGGCTGGAGCAAGGACCTCGATCCCGTCCGCCACCAAGCATTGGTCTCGGAGTATCAGATCGACGACTTTCATTCTCCCTTTGTGTTTTATGAGCCAGGCTTCAATCTGCGGTCAACCGACCTGAACGCGTTTATCGGCATTGAGCAGCTGCGCAAGCTGGATTGGATGACCGGTCGACGGCAGGCGAACCATGAGCTGTATCTGCAGCAGCTCGGAGCCCGGTTCTATACGCAACGTCCCCCCAAGGACAGTAAGGTGTCCAGCATTTCGTTCGGCCTGCTCGCGGACTCACCGGATCAACGGCGACGGATTGTTCGCGCGCTCGTCGCCGAAGGAATCGAGACACGGATTTTCTCAGCCGGCAATCTTGGCCTGCATCCGTTCTGGGTGAACCGCTATGGGAAAGCCAGCTTTCCCGTGGCGGATCGAGTGCACCACTGCGGGTTCTTCCTGCCCAATCACGCCTTGATGAACGAGCAGGAGGTGGTCCAGATCGCCCGGGTGGTACTGGAGGCCGCAGGATGAGCTGGTTTCTTCCACAACTCGCGCAGCCCCATGGCCTCTGTATATTCCCGTCATTGGCCTGTGCTCGCTTGGCAGGCCGCCCCGGCAGGAATGCCGCAACCTTACGATCCTCACGCATAGGGGAGCTTGTTCGATCATGACGACAACCGCAACACACGTGCTCGTGACCGGCGGGGCCGGTTATATCGGCTCCGTGCTCAGCAGGCAGCTACTTGATCGTGGATATCGGGTCACCGTCCTCGATAATTTTCTCTATCGCCAAAACAGCCTGATGGACTGCTGTGGCGAGGACGGTTTTCAGGTGGTTCGCGGCGACTGTCGGGATGAACGAATCATCACTGATTTGCTTCGGCATGCGGACATCCTCATCCCGCTCGCGGCCTTAGTGGGCGCTCCTCTATGCGACCGAGACCGAATCGGGGCCTACACGGTGAATTATGAAGCGGTGCAGCTGCTCTGCAAACTCTCATCGCCCCAGCAACGAATTATTTTTCCCGTCACCAACAGCGGCTATGGGATTGGAACGCCGGGCGTCGCTTGCACCGAAGATTCTCCGCTTCGTCCCATCAGTTTGTATGGCGAGACCAAAGTGAAAGCGGAGCGAGTTGTGCTGGATCGTGGCAATGCCATTACCCTCCGTCTCGCGACGGTATTTGGGGTCTCACCTCGAATGCGGATGGATTTACTCGTCAACGATTTTGTCTGGCATGCCGTGCACGACCGGGCGGTCGTCGTCTTCGAAGGCCACTGCAAGCGAAACTACATTCACCTGCGGGATGTCGTGCGCACCTTCCTTCACGCGATCGATCATTTCAGCGAGATGCGGGATCGGCCCTACAACGTAGGGCTGGATGACGCGAACCTGTCGAAACTCGAACTCTGCCGAGAGATCCAGCGAATGATTCCCCACTTCGTATCCTTTGAAGCGCCCATCGGCGAAGACCCTGATAAGCGGGACTACATCGTGTCCAATCAGCGTTTACTGGCGACCGGGTTCAAGCCGGAGTGGTCCTTGGAACGCGGAATCCGCGAGTTGGTCAAGTGTTACACGATCATCAAAGCCGGACAATATGCCAATGTGTAACGCGGGCCCGCGCCAGGAAGGATGTGCACGATGATTATCAGCCGCACCCCTTTCCGCATGTCATTTTTCGGAGGTGGCACCGATTATCCGGTGTGGTTTCGCGAGCATGGCGGAGCTGTCCTTGCCACGACGATCGATAAGTATTGCTATATCACTTGCCGGCGTCTCCCGCCGTTTTTCGAGCACCGCACCCGCATTGCTTACTCACGCATCGAGCTGGTGAACAATCATCAAGAGATCGAGCATCCGGCGGTCCGCGGCGTCCTCAAGTATCTCAATATCAACGACGGACTCGAAATTCATCATGACGGGGATTTGCCTGCTCGCACGGGATTGGGGTCCAGCTCCTCCTTTACCGTGGGCCTGCTTCACACGCTGTACGCATTGCAGCACATCATGCCTAGTAAAGCGCAGCTCGCGCAGGCGGCAATCCATGTCGAACAGGATGTGCTGGGGGAAGCCGTCGGGTGCCAGGATCAAGTGCTTGCCGCGCAAGGCAGCCTCTGCCGGGTCAATTTCTTTCAGAACGGGGAGATCGGCCATACCCCGATCGTGATGCGACCGGAACGGCTTGCCTCGTTTCAAAACCATTTGCAACTCTACTTCACGGGATTCTCGCGGATCGCCTCCGAGGTGGCCCGTGAGCAAATCGACCGTACAAAACAGCGCCAGGCTGAACTCTTCACCATGCTGCAGATGGTCGAAGAAGGCATTGCCGTGCTCACGGGCGAGCGCGATCTGGCCGAGTTCGGAACATTGCTCCATGACGCCTGGATGCTGAAACGCCGTCTGACGTCCCGCATTACCACGCCGGCCATCGACGACATTTACACCGCAGCCAGGGGAGCCGGGGCGCTCGGCGGAAAGTTATTGGGCGCAGGGGGCGGGGGGTTCATGTTGTTTTTTGCAAAACCTGAAGATCACCAACGGATCCGCCTGGCCTTGCCGGGCTTGTTACAGGTGCCCTTCAAATTTGAAGGGTTGGGGAGTCAGATCGTGTTTTATCAGGAAGAGCACCTCATGCTGGATGATATGTGGGCGCAGAGCTCGGCTCAGACAGCCTCCCAATTAAAAGCCTCTCTCATCGGAAAGGCAGCCTGACGATGAGCGCGCTTACCGACTGCGATGTCATCATCCTGTGCGGAGGGCTGGGCACTCGGCTTCAATCCGTAGTCCAGGACCGTCCAAAACCGATGGCCGAGATTCACGGCCGTCCATTCGTTTCCCTGATCGTTGAGCACTTCCTTCACCACGGCGCGCGCCGATTCATTTTCAGCACGGGTCACCGCGGCGAGATGATCGAAGAATGGTTCGGACGCCACCGTGGGTCCTACGACACGATGTTTATCCGCGACCCCGCGCCGCTCGGAACCGGCGGAGCCTTGGCACAAGCCATGACATTGGTGCGGAGCAATCCGGTCCTGGTGCTGAACGGGGATTCCTTGTGCGAGATCGATCCGTCGCGGCTGTTGCGCTTTCATGCGCTCAAACGGGCTCGCGCGACAATCGCGGTGACCCATCAGGAGGACCGGCAAGACACAGGAGCTGTAATACTGGGCGAGGACGATCGTGTGCTCTCGATAGTTGAAAAACCACGGGTTCGCGTGACCGCCTACGACAGTGCAGGCATTTATGTGTTTGATCGGGCTATTTCGTCGCTCTTTCCATCCAACAGTCCTTGGTCTCTAGAGCGGGACCTGCTTCCAAGACTGGTGACGCAAGGGTTCTATGGATTCGTGACCGCAAGCTCATTGTACGATATCGGCACACCCGACCGACTGGCGCGCTTCCGAGATGTCTGGCAAGAGACGTCGGCCCACCTGCCGCTGCAGTCGCTCCACCATGTACAAGGATCGGTCTCGTAATGGCGCTTCGCACCGCGCTCGCTACCTCGGTCGGTCACAACCTCTCCTTCTCAGATCGGGGAGAGCGATTGATCGGCCAGGAGATGTTTCGGGTGCTGGATCGCGCTCAAGTCTTGGAACGCCAGGGCCAGTATATCTATCACTTAGAGCTGGGCAATCCACGGATGGCCCCTCCGCCTCAAATCATTGAGGCGACGATGCAATCGCTTCGAGCCAGGCAGCTCGGCTATGCGCCGATGGCGGGCGTCAGGGAGTTGCGCGCGGCAGTAGCGGCTCGATACGCATCCTTGACGGGGCACGCGTTGACGGATGCCCATGTCGTCATCAGCCCGGCGAATCTGCTGATTCACCAATTTCTCGACATTACCTGTAATCCGGATGACCGCGTCGTTCTGTTTACACCGGCATTTCCCTCCTACTGGGCTGCCGCGATCCATCTGGGGCTTCACGTCACCGCCATACCGCTGGCTGAAGCAGAGGGCTTTCACCTGACGCGCGGGAGCGTAGAAGCCGCACTCGCAGCCAGGCCGAAAGCGATTATCCTGAACAATGCCAACAATCCTACCGGAGCCCTGTACCTACCGGCCATTGTGCGAGAACTCGCCAGCCGCTGCGAGGAAGCGGGGATTTGGCTATTGAGCGATGAAACCTATGCCGATCTGACATTCGACGGGTCCTTCACCACCCTGGCATCCCCACAGGCAGGACATGTGGTGGCAATCTCCTCATTTTCAAAGGTGTTTTCTATCCCGGGATTCCGTACCGGTTACGCGCTGGCCCATGAAGCGGTCACGACAAAATTGGCACTGTCCAATTCAACGCTCTATTCCTGCCTTCCCGCTTTCACTCAACTCGGTTGCCTCGCCGGACTGACGGTCATCGAGAAATACGTAGCGGAGATTCGGGCTCGCAGTGCGCGCCTGATCGGATCCTGCGCCGACCACGTCAACCGTTCGGGAGTCTTGCGCTGCCACGCTCCGGAGTCGGGGTTTTATCTCTTCGTCGACATCGCCCGCACCAATCTCGATGACATGACCTTTTGTCGTCGACTGCTCGATGAACAACAAACCGCTGTCACGCCGGGCCGTAGTTTCGGGGCCGCCTACACGTCGTTCATTCGGTTAGCCATCTGTGGGCAGGAAGAAGATGTCCTTGAAGGGGTCTCCCGCACGATCGCCTTTGCGCAGAATCTGGGAGGTTGCCGTGTCCAAGCCGCTTGACGTATTGCTCGTGACCCCTCCCAGCCGAGTGCAGGTCTATCAGGAGCTGAGTCGAGATCTGGCGGCGATCGAGCCACCGGTCTGGTCCGGTTTGATTGCGACCTATCTGCGGCAGCACAGCTGCTCGGTCGCCATCCTGGATGCAGAAGCCCAAGGGTTGAACCACGAACAGACCGCGCATCAGATCGCCGTCATAGCTCCCAGGCTGGCCGTTTTTGTGATCTATGGCCAACAACCATCGGCCTCCACCCAATGCATGCCGGCCGGCCGAAAGGTCTGCGAGATATTGAATGCCCTCAGCGACATTCCCACCCTGGTCATGGGGACGCATCCCTCAGCGCTGCCGCAGCGTACCTTGCTCGAAGAGCCCTATACCTATGTCTGTCAGGGCGAAGGCCCTGCCACCATTCTCGGGTTGCTGATCGCCTTACGCGCCCCGCAGCATTCCCTGCGTGAAATTCCCGGCCTGTGGCATAGGGAAGACGGCACTCCGGTTGGTAATGCGCCTGCACCGCTCCTGACGAATCTGGACCGGGATGTGCCTGGTCAAGCCTGGGATCTCCTCGATATGACTCGGTATCGCGCCCATAACTGGCATTGCTTCGGGAACTTGGATGCGAGATCTCCCTATGCCTCGCTGCAGACCAGCTTGGGTTGTCCCTTCACCTGTTCCTTTTGCTGCATCAATGCGCCCTTCACCACGCCCATGCTGCGAACCTGGAGCCCGGACAATGTCATCGGCCAGATCGACCGGCTGGTCCGGGAGTATGGGGTCACCAACATCAAGATTCCGGATGAAATGTTTGTCCTGAATCGACGGCATGTGATCGGCATTTGCGATCGGATCATCGAGCGGGGCTATCGACTCAATATCTGGGCCTACGCGCGAGTGGATACCGTGCAGGACGAGGTCTTGGCG
>JBDTWG010000143.1:0-8638 GCA_040006855.1 Nitrospira sp. | reverse complement strand
CTAGATGATTATAGGGTGTCATCGTGGAGGCTTCGTCTGTGGGCTGGCGCAGGCTGAAGGCACGAAGGAGGCAGGCATGTCCACTTATGCGAAACGGATCTTGGTAGCGGAAGATGATGATGCAGCCAGAGACATGCTCAGCGCCTTGCTCGTACAGGCCGGCTACAATGTCCACGCGACAAGAAACGGACGAGAAGCAGTAGCAGAAATGCAGCGAAAACATTTCGATGTGGTGGTCACCGACTGTGACATGCCACACCTCAATGGGCGTGAATTGTTATCCTTCAGTCGCGCAACCTGGCCCCACATCCCCTTCATCATGCTTTCGGAAGAGCCTCCTGAATCGTCCGACGAGGTTCATCAGTTTGGGGCATACGCCTGGGTTGAGAAGCCTTACGATACGTGGTTACTCTTGGAAATCATCAGGGATGCGGCACATGCCACAGCGCATAAGATTTCCTCAGCGCTGAGATCTCCGGCCAAGGAGGTGTAACCGGCAGGCGGAAGGGTTCGCGCGGCCTGTTGGCGATCCCATTCATTCACAATATTGGCCCGATCAAAAGACACCCCGGGTTTTGGTTGGAGATCGCCATGACGACCTGGTCGGGCACTCCGGCGCCCCATTGCTGCGCCACACTGTGCGTCGGAAGTTGGGAGATTCTCCAATCTAAACCGAAACGATTTCTCCTCCATCATCCTATGTCTAATCCTATCGTTTCGAGGATTCGAAGAAGGGATCGACTCTTAGGAAGCCTTGAAAAACAGCCTCGAACAAGTTGAGAAAGGCGAGGAGGCTCAAGGAACGAAAGGTTTTGTCAGATCGTTATTCACCCGGTTATTGTGCGCGTTGACATCGATGCCCCCAGCACTCGGTGGTTTGTCCAGATTGGTATATTGGAAGGTGCCAAACGGCTGAATCTGGTCATCGGTGGGCAATTGTTTACGGTTCCAGCCCCCGCCGAGCGCGCGAATGAGGGCAACCGAGTTTCTCAGCAATTCGGCCTTGATCTGGACCGATTCGATGCGCGCGGTCAGGGTAGCGACCTGGGCATAAATGAGTTCGAGGCTGGAGGCCAGCCCGCCCTGATAGAGCTCTGTGGTCAGATGTTGCGTCTTCAGTGTCGCTCCGACCGCGGCGTCCTGTCGATTGGCCGCAAGCGTGAGCTGGTTAGTCAGGCTCAGTCCGTTCTCGACTTCGCGAAAGGCGCTCAGCACAGTCGAACGGTATCGATCTTCCGTCTCACGATAGGCCGACCATGCCTGCTGCAATTGGGCGCGGCGATACCCCCCCTGAAAGAGCGGCAGCGACACGGCTGATCCGTAAGACCAGAAGCTATTGGCCAGAGCCACCAGATTAAAACCGGAATCTTCAAATCCTCCGCCGAGCCGGAATGCCACATTGGGATAAAAGGCCGCGCGAGCGATACCGATCGCGCGGTTCGCCTGCGCCATTTGGCGCTCCATCCCGGCGATGTCGGGCCGACGCTCCAGCAACGTGGAAGGGATTGTCTTGGGGATTGCAAAATCCGCCACTCGAAGGTCGTCGACCGGCTTGATCGTGAAACTGGCGGGCACCATATTGACGAGGATGGCGATCGCCTGTTCTGTCACTTGGCGTTGACCATGAATCTGGGCTAATTTCGTCTCCGTGCTGAACAGCAGAGATTCGACGCGGGCGACGTCGAGCGCCGACGCGATTGCGCCGGCGAATTGTGCCTTGACGAGCTTGAGTGACTTTTTGTACAGGTCAATCGATTGGGTTTAGATCGCCGTCTGCGCATCATATCCGCGGAGCGTGAAATAATTCGCCCCAATTTCAGCCTGCAGACTGAGACGCGCGAGCCCAAAGTCAGCGGCGCGCTCCTCGGCGCGATACAGTTCGACACGTGTGGCATTACGAAGCGCCGACCAAAAATCCGGCTCCCAGGAAGCAAGCCCCCCGCCGTATACGGTTGTCCCGAACTCCGAAATATTAGGAGGACGAAAGAGTTTGTCCACCGATTGCTTGTTGTCCGAGGCGCCGAGCTCCAGACCGGCGCGAGGAAGATACTGCGATCGGGCCCGCATCATCACATCACGAGCCTGGACGAACCGTTCGGCGGCCGCCTGCAGGTCCGGATTGGCCGCCATGGCCTGATCTTCAAGCACGTCCAGGGTGGGATCGTTGAAAAGCTTCCACCAATCCGGGCGTAATTCACCATCCGACGGATTCGCTTCGACGAAGGGGCTCGCACCCTTCCAGGAGGCAGGCACCACATATTCAGGCGGTTGATAGGCGGGGGCCAGGTCAACGGCCGGAAACCCATTGCAAGCCGGCAGCCCGAGCGCCAACAACACAAGGCCGCCGCATTGCATATAGGCGCGAAGGAGGCGTGACATTTCGGGTCTCGTTCGTACGCGCTCGGCTATCACGTGTAATAGACCCTCAATGTGAAGAGTGCTCATTTGAGGTCAACGCTTCTTTTGAGCCGGGATCTACTTTCGACCTAGGAACTTGTGGTCCGGGAGTTTCCTTTAAGGCAGGGCCTTCTGTGCTGAGGAGATCATAACCGGGCGCCGGCGTCACGACGCGCACCTTGTCTCCCTCGAGCAACGCAGCGCTCGGGTTGTTCACGATGCGGTGGATAGTGGAAATCCCCTCGGCCACTTCGACGGCGCTGTCCAGGAGGCGGCTCACGGTGATTGGTTGTAAGTGCACTCGGTCGTCCTCTGTCACCAAGGCCACTTGTGTGCCGTGCTCCTGAAACACCAAGGCCGTGGACGGGATCGTGAATACCTTTCTGTCAACCGGCGCCGTCAGGTGGACTTGGGCATAAGAGCCTGGCCAGAGGGCTCGGTCCTCGTTGTCGATCGTGAAAACGGTAATCGCGGTGCGCGTGCTCACATCGAATCCACGGGCAACAGTCAGGAATTTGGCGGTGAAATGACGATCGGGCAATTGGGGGACCGTCACAGTGGCCGTCAGGCCAGGCTGGAGGAATGGCCCGAACGACTCAGGCACGGAAACAAAGAGACGCAACATGCTGACGTCGGCCACAGTAAAGAGACTGGTGACCGCGCTGCGATCACTGATCGTGCCTTCTTTGTTCACGTAATCACCGACGTTGATGTTGCGCACGGTCACGACCCCGTCATAGGGCGCGACGATGGTTTTGAACCGAATGAGCGCCTCGAAGTTCCTGACGTTCTGCTCCGCTGCCCGGACCTTCGCCAATTCGGCTTTCGCCTCTGCCACCTTCACCGAGATCGACTGCTCGGAGACCGCATGGTTCTTGCGCAACGCCAGCCAGCGCTTCGCTGTGAGGTCGGCGAGGGCATATAAGGCGCGCACCGACTCCAGATCGGCTTTGGCCTGCGCATATTGGGCATCGAGGGCCGGCGCGTTGATTTCGGCAAGGACATCGCCCTTCTTCACCAGCGCGCCATAATCCTTGTACCACATCTTCACATAGCCCGAGACCTGCGCATACATCGGCGCCTGAAACCACGCCTGAACATTGCCGGGGAGCGTAATGGTCTCGGTCGGCTCCACCGGCTTTGGATAGATGACGGCCACGGTGGGGACGGCGTCTTCGAGTGTCCTCTCGCCCAGCAAAGCGGCGTCGCTCTTGCTCTCATAAATCCGATAACCGATGTACAGCACGCACAGGAGGATCGCTGAGATGACAACGAGTCTTTTACGCAGGATCTTACCCATTATGCCTGGTCCTTTTGATGAGCTGTTCGCCGATTATAGACCATCGCATAGACGCAGGGCACGAAAAGCAGGGTGAAGAGAGTGGCGACGAGCAAGCCGCCGATGACGGCGCGCCCCAGCGGCGCATTCGTGGAATAGCCCGTCGCCATGGGGACCATCCCGATGATCATGGCCGCGGCGGTCATGAGCACGGGGCGGAAGCGGGTCGTGCCGGCTTCGATCGCGGCCCGGAGGGCGTCGCCGTGCTCTTCGAGCCGTTCGCGGGCGTAGGAGACGACGAGGATTGAATTCGCCGTCGCCGTGCCCATCGTCATGATGGCGCCCGTCAGCGCGGGTTCTGAAAGCCGCGTATGGGTCAGGAACAACGCCCATGCGATGCCCGCCAGCGCGCCGGGCAAGGCCGTAATGATAATGAAGGGATCCAGCCAGGATTGGAAGTTGACGACGATCAGCAGGTAGACCAGCGCGATTGCGACGAGCAGTCCGACAATCAGCTCGAAATAGGCGTCGTGCATCAGCGAGGCCTGGCCATGGATTTCAAGCGCGGCGCTGCGGGGCAACTCGTGCTCCATGCTCTTGGCAACCTGTTCGACATCCGCCAGCACACCACCGAGGTCACGCCCCTCGGCGGAGACATAGATGTTGAACAGCGGCATAATGTTCCCATGCGTGACCACGCCAGGCGTTCCCTCCGCTGAAATGTCGGCCAAATTGCCGAGAAGCTGCATCTCCTGACCGTTCGGAGAATCACCTGAGGACTCGACCGGGATGGTCTTGAGACTATTGACGCTGTTGATCTGCGCCTGCGGCGTATAGACATTGATCAGGTACGACATGCCGGTGCTGGGATCGAGCCAGTAGATCTGGTCGACCTGCTGACTTCCGGCGGTCGTCATGAGCAGATTGTCGGCCATTTCCTTCAGCGTCCTGTTGACACCGAGTCCGAACGTGCGGTTGCCCTCAACCATGAGGGTCGGTGTACGCATCGTTTGCTGGATCACCACGTCGGCGGCGCCCGGGATCTCGCGAAACTTGCCCACCAATTTGCGAGCAAACTCGTAGTTGGGGTACATGTCCGGGCCGTTGATTTGCACATCGATCGGCGCAGGTGCGCCGAAGTTAAGAATTTTTGCGGTCAGATCGGACGGCTGGAATGTGAATTCGGTTCCCGGATAACGCTCCCTCAAGCCCTTGCGGAGAATGCGCCGATAGTCCCACACCGGCGACTTTTCATTCTTCAAAAGGATCGTGAGGTCACAATCCTGGGAACCGATCGTCGGAGTCGGAATGAAGGCAAGGTTGTGCGGTCCGACCGGCAAGCCGCAATTACTGACGACGTTTTCGACCTGACCGGGCAGCAACTCTTGGATGCTGTCGGAGACGAGCGTGGCGATACGTCCTGACACCTCGATACGCGTTCCGAGCGGCGCCCGCATATGCATCGTAATGATCCCCGACCTGATCTCGGGGAAATAATCGCGTCCGAGAAAGAAAAAGAGGGACAGGGAGCCCACGGCGATAGCCAAAGTGATCGTGACGAAGGTGTTGCGACGAGCGAGCACATGTTCGAGCAGCGCGCCGTAGCGCTCGCGAAACTGATTGAAGCGGCGTTCGAACCCCTGCTGAAAGCGCACGAAGACGTTCCGCGACGGTTCCGCGGCCGCCTTATTATGGTCATGCGGCAACGACATGGTCACTCTTCATCATATATTTCGCCATAGTCGGCACCAGTGTGCGCGACAGGATAAAGGAGGCGAGCATCGCGATGATGACCGCCTCCGCCATGGGCTTGAACAGGTAGCCGGCGACGCCGCCGAGCTCGAAGAGTGGGAGCCAGACGATCGCAATGCAGAGGGTGGCGACGAGTGTGGGGACGACGATCTGATTGGCCGCGTCGATGATGGCCTGTTCGAGCGGCTTGCCCATTTCGATATGCCGATCGATGTTCTCGATCATCACGGTCGCATCGTCGACCAGAATACCGACCGCCAGCGCTAACCCGCCCAAGGTCATGACGTTGATCGTCTCTTCGAGCAGATGCAGGCCGATGATGGCGGTCAGAATGGACAGCGGGATGGAGGTCCAGACGATGACCGTAGCCCGCCAGGAGCCGAGCAGCAGCAGCACGATGAGGCCGACCAGCGCACCGGCCATCAGCATTTCATGTAGGACATCCGAGATCGAATCCTTGACGAACGTCGAGGCGTCGTCGAGGAGCTTGATCTCCACGCCCTCCGGAGAAATTTGCTCGGCGCGCGGGATCATCCTCTTGATCCCATTGACAACGTCGAGGGTCGAGGCCTCCGTGCTCTTCATCGCAACGAGGATGACAGTCTGTTTTCCCTTCACCAGCACCGCGTTCTGTTGCACCCGGCCCATGAGCTGCACCGTGGCGACGTCGCGCAGATAGATGAAGGCGTTGCCTTCCCGCTTGATCGGGATATCGTTGAAATGCGCAATGTTCATCGGTGATGCGTTCGTCTGAACGATCCAGTCCGTCTGCTTGATCTTGATGTCGCCGGCCGGCAGCACGAGATATTGCTTCATGAGGGCCTCGTGAATGTCCGCCGGAGTGAGTTGCCGGGCGAGCAATTTCTGCTGATCGAGGTTGACCATGACCTGCATGTCTTGGCCGCCGTAGGGGTGCGGCAGGACTATCCCCGGTACCGTCACGAGCAGCGGGCGGATTCGCATATAGACGAGATTGTAGAGCTCTGCGGGCGTCATGTGGTCGGAACTGATTTGGAGCATGGCCACTGGTATAGAGGATGGCGCGAGACGCATGACCATAGGCGGCGATATATCGGGCGGCAGCGCCTTGACGACGTTCTGCGCAATGCCCACGATATCCGCTTCGGCCCTAGCCACGTCGACTCCGTCTTGGAGAAAAATATTGGTGATGCTGCTGCCGAAGTAGGAGTGGCTATGGATGTACTTGATGCCTTCCACCGTCGATGTCAGGAAGCGTTCGAACAGATACGTGATGCGCCCTTCCACCTGCTGCGGCAGCAGGCCGCTGTAAATCCAGACCACGGAGGTGACGGGAATCGTGATATTCGGGAAGATGTCCGTCGGCATGTGGAGAATCGTCTTGGTGCCCAACAGCACGATAAGGATGGACATGACGACGAAGGTGTAGGGCCTGCGCAGGGCAATGAGAACAATCTCGTTCATGTGCGAATTCTACCGAAAGCGGTTTTATTTTCCGTCATTGGATCACAGTTTCCTGAACAAGCTCTTTGGTTTCTCCGCCGAGAGGATGCTAGTTCCCTGCTGCATCGCCGGCCGATTGAGAGGAACAGGTTCATCGCCAAGCTTTGATGGAATATTCGTGGGAATTTGAGAAGAGATCTTGCGCAACGGAATTCCACACCCATCTGAAAGAATACGAACACCGGGTCGCCGATGTTCATGCGTGAAGTAGCTCCGGGATTCGTGAGGAATACGGCACCTCTTTCTATAGTTTGGACTCGGCCCTCGCTCAACGCAAGCCTAGGATGTAGCAAAGAGCTTACCAGTCGTCGTATTCACTCTACAGAATGACTTGGCCACCGCAAGACGTGCGCCATTGACAGACTTTTGACATGGGAGCTCCCTCAGAGGTTTCTGCCAGCACACCCTCGTCACCCTGAATTGCGCGGTTGAGCACCGAGCGCAACGTGCGTAATCACACACTTGTGCCATACGTGTGCGCTTATGCCTGGAGAACGAGCCTAATGAATTCGCCGGAAATGTGACAGTTGGGATGATGTTCGCTAGGTCGTCGAATGAATACTAGGACTGGTATCGATCTTGCGACTAATACCGCTCGATGGCACATAACTTAGTTGTCAACATTGATATAGCGATCAGCACTCGGGATCTGAGGGTGATTCAAGTCGCGCTACTCATCTCTACGAATAAGACACTGTGACGAGGATATCAGGGAGAGAAACACATGACGGGATTTCGGAAATTTAGCATAGCGATGGCGGTCGTAAGCGGACTAGCAGGCAACGTTGGAACCGAGGGCACTGTTCAAGCTGAAACCATCACGGTTGCAGCAGCCCATAGTTTGAAGAGCGCTTTCCAAGATATTGTGCCGATGTTCGAAGAAGAATATGGCGTGACGGTACAGGTTGTCTACGGTCCGTCGCAAACGCTTCGCCGTCAGATTGAACAGGGCGCTCCCATCGATGTATTTCTTCCCGAGTCGTTCGAGGAAGTCAAGAAACTCCAAAGCAAGGGCATGACCATCAATGGAGGACCGCGCATTTTCGCGCAGACCTCGCTCGTGCTCGTTATGGCAACGGCCTCTCCGGCAGCCTCGATCTCTTTTCGTGAAGTGTTTCCTGATCGAACCACCCGCATTGCCCTCGTCGATCCTAAGACGTCAGCCTTGGGAGAAATCACGGCCAGGGCGCTCACCATGCTCAATCCCGCATATAAAAACCGCTCGCACCTTCTGCACGCGCAACATAGTGAGGACGTAGTGAATTTGGTTCGCACAGGGGGGGCTGAGGTGGGCATCGTCTACCGCGTGGATGCGATCAACAGCGGTCAAGTGCGCATCATTGATGAAGCTCCGGCCGGACGGTACACGCCGGTCCAATTCGGGGAAGCGGTAGTATGGACCTGTCGAGAAGCATCCCTTAGTGCGGCGGAAGACTTTTTCAAATTCATCATGAGCCCACGAATACAAAAACTCTTGCTCAAATATGGATTCGATCCTCTGCCATCGAATGAGGCACGGGGTTGAGGCCAGAAGCATTGAGCAGGATCCAACGGCGTTCCGTATGCCATACAGGTGACACCGAGTCATGTAGAACCTCGCAACGCGACTCAGACTGACGTCACTGATCCCCACCTGCCCTCATAGACTCTGACAAGTGGTAGCAAGGATCCGCCGAGCTGCCCATGTATAGGATTCATTGTCGAAGATCATCCGATCTTTCGTCGCAC
>JBDTWG010000142.1:0-8640 GCA_040006855.1 Nitrospira sp. | reverse complement strand
GAGTGAGCTAATGGATCGACCTGTGAAAACCTTTACTGTCGGGTGTGAAGGGAAAGAGGATTATAATGAATTTCAGTTTGCCAGAAGAATTAGGAAGCGATATGGAACGGAGCATCATGAAGCGTTAAATTCCAGAAATGAAATGCAGGATTTTTTGCCATTATTGGTCTAGTTGCAAGATGAGCCGATCGCCGATAATGTGTGTATTCCCCCTCTATTTTTTGGCAAAGCTGGTGAAGGAGAGCGGAACGATAGTTGTTCAGGTGGGTGAAGGCGCGGATGAAAATTTCCTGGGCCATTAGTGGTGCGCCCATTATGATGATCTGTTTTGCCGAATTAATCAGCCTACCAGGAAGAGGCCTACACCCAACGGCGAGCAGAGCAGGGGCAGGAATTATTTTGGGGAGGAGTCGCTTGTTGGTGGAGACAAATGCGAGAGCAATTAACGCCTAATCTTGAGCCGTTCCGCCAAGAGATCGTATCTCCAATAGAAAATTCACTCCCAGACTCGTTTCGAGAATTAGATAGTGCCTTAATCCCCGCTCACTTTTAGAAGACTTTTCAGGGAAATTTCCAGAAGAGCAGATGCCGCATCAAATCCCTTATCTGGAAAGAAAATTACGACTTCCTGAACATTAGTTAATGCGAGTGGACTAACTGACGATAGCACATTCCGTGGAGGCGAGAGTTCCCTTCCTGGACCATGCTATGGTTGGGTTTGCGTCCCGCCTCCCCTCAAAATATACACTCCCGCAGGGAATAGGGAAATATCTCTTGAAGCGGGTAGCAGAGCCTATATGGATCGTGGCCTTATTTATCGGAAGAAGCAGGGTTTTGGAGCTCCGATGGAGGAATGGTTCCAGGAAGGAGACCTTGGAAGGCGTTGCGTGAAAGCCTTTGACCGTTCGACCATAAAAAAAGAGGGGTTCTTAGATACCCAATATGTTTTGGATTTGTTACAGCATCAAATGACAAAGGGTGGAGGATATGGTTTTCACCTCCGGATTGTTATGAATGCGATTTTATGGGACGAGGCTTGCAGTATTAAGCAATGGAGAATGGCTTTAACTGAACTGCTATTCGCACCTAGCAGTGCTAAGGGAGGTTTGAATGGGTCTCCCAGAGAGAGTTGAAAAGCTCCAGGTTCCTACTGTCTCACGAGGAGTTCCCAGCCAATGGGTCCGCGATTTCAAGCCTGCACTTATGCTAGTGGCTACCTCTCAAAGTTCACTGTATTCTGCTGGTCTCCCCAACTCCAAGATTTAATATGTTTGTTTAGTGGGAGATTGTATTTCATGGCACCCGAAAAATTTTGTACACCATTGAAAGTGGCCCTATCGGTCGTTGTCCCTTGCTATAACGAAGAACCGGGACTTGCTGAATTGCACCAACGACTGTCTGTAGCGTGTCGCAACTGTCTCGGGGATGATTATGAAATCGTTCTAATTAATGATGGGTCGAAAGACGATACTTGGCCCGTCATCAGATCCCTGACTGACAAGGATCCGCATATCGTAGGTGTCAATCTTTCCCGTAATCACGGCCACCAACTTGCCTTAACGGCTGGACTGTCGATTTGCCGGGGTGAGCGAATATTTGTCATTGATGCAGACCTACAGGATCCGCCAGAACTGCTGAACGATATGTGGGCATTAGTGGACAAAGGTGCTGATGTCGTCTACGGCCAGCGGAAGACTCGATCGGGGGAAACTTGGTTTAAGAAATTTTCGGCAGCTTGCTTCTATCGTCTTCTTCAAAAAATGACTGATGTGAATATCCCTATCGATACGGGTGATTTTCGCCTGATGACTCGTCGTGTCCTTGCAACACTGCAATCTATGCCAGAACATCACCGCTTTATCCGTGGAATGATTACCTGGGTCGGATATAAACAAGTGCCAATTCATTACGATCGTGCCGAGCGGTTCGCGGGGAAAACCAAGTATCCCCTTAAGAAAATGATGCAATTTGCCCTCGATGCAATTACGGGGTTTTCGACTCGTCCCCTCCGAGTGGCGAGTCATGCCGGGGCGGTTCTCGCCGTACTTTCCTTTTTCATTTTCGGATACGTGCTCTATGGTTGGTTCCAAGGGAAATCCGTGGCTGGGTGGGCCAGCTTAATGGCTGTGGTGCTGGTGCTCGGCAGCGCCAATATGTTGTTTCTTGGGATACTAGGGGAATACTTAGGTCGCCTATACATGGAGTCGAAACGCCGCCCACTGTTTATTATCGAAGAAATTTACCGTATAGAAAATGAACGGGAAGATGCCATCTCTTTTCAGAAGGCCACCGTTACCCAAGAGGATCGCCTAAGTGGAAAAGGCTGAGTTCGATAAGTTCGCGGACGAATATGTGGCCTTGCATCGTAGCAATATCCGCACGTCAGGCGAATCGCCGGAATTCTTTGCTGAATATAAAATTAAAGATATGGCGGAGATACTTGGAGGGAGGCAAAAGATACACAAAATCCTTGATTTTGGTGGAGGAATTGGCACCTCCGTACCCTACGTAGGGCGTTATTTCCCGAATGCAGAAATGACTTGCCTGGATGTGTCGGACCGTAGTCTGGCGATCGCCCGTGAACGCTATACCCACCAAGCAGAATTCGTGTCCTTTGACGGCGCAACCCTACCCTTCGACGCAGGCACATTTGACCTCGCCTTCGCAGCATGTGTTTTTCACCATATTGAAGGAGAGTCTCACTTTTCCTTGCTTAGAGAATTGGTTCGTGTGATCAGACCTGGTGGATGGTTGTTCGTGTTTGAACACAATCCTTTTAACCCCCTCACGCGCCATGCGGTCAACACCTGTTCGTTCGACAAGAATGCGGTTCTAATTTCCGGGTCCCGGATGCGTGGCCTTTTTCGAAAAATGGGTCTTGGCGAAGTGAAGCTACGGTATCGGATATTTTTTCCTCGTATCTTATCAGCTCTGAGACGATCCGAGCCGTTTCTTACCTGGCTCCCATTAGGGGCACAATACCATGTCTGTGGTCAGAGAACCGGGGTCTCGTGAGCTGGCAATTCATCCGTTTTTCAATCGTGGGGGCCATCAACACGCTGGTCGGACTTCTGGTCATTTTTGGAACGAAGGCATTTCTTTATGACAACGATGTAATCGCGAATGCAGCAGGATATGGTACTGGTCTGTCAATTAGCTTCGTTTTGAATAAATCCTGGACCTTTAGGGACCGGAGTAGTGTTCTGGCTTCGGGAATTCGGTTTATGGGTACATTTGCCATAGCCTATGCATTCAACCTTGGCACTGTGCTTATCTGTATTTTCTGGCTCGGCGTGGACCCTTATCTAGCCCAAGTATTAGGGATACCTCCTTACACGGTCACTTTTTATTTGCTTTGCAAATACATGGCCTTTCGATCGGACGATTCAATAAAAGTATAATGGACTCCATTGACAAGACAGAAAATTGATGGAAATAAGATGTCATATCCCTAAGTTTATTCACTCGTATTTGCTGTAGGTTACTACTCGCGTCTGTTACCTATGTGCCTGGATGCGGGTAGTGTTTTCTATGCTCTCAGTTGTCTTTATAATGGGGACCGTTATTCTGACAAGATTGCTTCTATTTTATCAAAAAATTTTCGGGCTGTGTTATGTGTTGCGTGCACCAACTTGGGCTCGGTGCAGACTTCAATTTGTTGCCAAGCTAGCCAAATGAGCATATCCACCGTCCGACACATTTTGGTGAATGCTTCACGCGATTTTTCCGCTCGCGTTCAAGCATTTGGCCGACAGCACCCCGCATCGACTTACCTTTTTTTCGTTTTGTTGGCCTTGGTCGTTTACTTTGCCTTATGGGATAACGAAAATTATGATACTCGAAAATTTTTGTCCGTTTGGATAGATTATATTGAAGACAATGGGTATTGGTACGCTCTGAAGGACTCGTTTCACAACTATACAGGCCCGTACATCACGATATTGACGTTTTTCGCTTGGGTGGGAGAGGGAGTCCTATCTGATCTGCATCTTATAAAACTGGCACCAATCACTGGCGTTTTAGCCGTTTCCGCGCTGGTTTATGTCTTTGCCAAACGACATGGCGCTGACACCATTCCGCCGGCGATCGCAGCGGGCTCGTTCTTGCTGCTTCCTACAGTCGTCTCGAACGCGGCACAGTGGGGCCAAGCAGACATCTTCTATACTGGCTGCGTTGTTGTGTGTTTGCTTTTTATTCTCAAGAATAAATTTTTCTTGTCTGTTCTGGCATTCGGTTTGGCTGTTTCGTTCAAGCTGCAAGCTGTGTTTATCGGTCCGTTTTTGCTGCTTATTTTCTTAAATAGAGGCGTCAGTCTTTTGTATTTCGCGGCCGTTCCCGCCGTATACGTTATCGCAAATGGCGCCTTGTTGCTGGCAGGACGTCCGTTTTGGGACGTGGCGCTCATTTACATGGGGCAGACTCATTATTTCCAAGAGCTGTCGGTGGGCGCGCCAAATCCATGGTTTGTTCTGCGCCGCTTGATTTTAGAGATTGGCTACGTGACGGGAAACAGGACACTAAAGGCTGACCTCTATACACCGCTGACTTTGGCGGGAGTGATTGGCGGTGCCTTGGTTGGGCTGCGGTTTGCCTTACTCGGGCTGCGCCGAATCAAGCTAACCCCATCTGACATAGTCGTCTTGGCGGCTTTTTCGGCCGCCTTGATGCCGTACATTTTGCCGAAAATGCATGACCGCTACTTTTACATGGCCGATGTTCTCACTTTTTTGTTGTTCATTCAGAGGCCGCGGCTTTGGCCCATTCCTTTATGTTTTCAAATTGGTTCGGCGCTTGTCTACGCTGGATTCTTCTTGGATAGTCGGCACCTAGTCTTGTATGGGTCCGCAATCACGGCCACTACCGTTGGAATTGTGGCCCTGTCAGTACTTGTCGCGAACATTTTCGCGCCCGATGCGCCCACGCTTTGGGGACGCATGGTGAAGGCCTACAGCATTTGGCGTCCGCCAGACGCGTCTGAGAGGCGCACCTCTTAGCATGCTGTCGAAGAGTCATCGCCTTCGACGCGGCTTCGCACGGCAAAGCGTCCTGCCGGGGGCATCACCGTTCGAACGCCCGGGCGTTCTGCGGCCGCAAGGTCTGGATGTCTGGAATTGGCGGGCGGCGGCCGGATACTTCTTCCGCGGACAGAATGGGAACATGCAAGTTTCTTTTGCAAGGGTGTTCTGCCTGTTCTGCGAGAAGGAAAGTATGTCCTTCTTCCACTTAGGTTCGCAAAGCCCTACATTCAAACGTCAAGTGCACCAATGGCTACCCGAAAGACTTCGTTCGGGGTCCGATAGTTCAAACACTTCCGTGGACGTTTATTCAATCGCCTTTCAATACGGATAATCTGTCCCAGCCTCAGCTCATGGAAATTCGTGCCTTTGGGGAAGAATCGCTGGATCAACCCATTGGTTTGTTCGACGCTGCCTTTCTCCCAGCTGTGGTAAGGCGCACAGAAAAATGACTGGGTGTCTAAGGCTTCATTGATCTCCTCATGCAATCTATTTTTATTCCCATTATCATTGCTAATCGATTGAGGGAGCGTGGCGGGATACCGGTTCAATCGCCGAAGTATCACCTGTTTCGTGGCGGCAGCGGCCTTATTTTCCAGAAAACTGATATGCGTGAGGCGACTTTTGCGCTAGACCAAGCCATTGAGTCCATGCTGGCGGTTGCCCGCCACTATCATACGGCTTCCTAATGCCCACAATGCTCTCGGGTGGTTGCCGCCAGGGGACGGGACTCTAGGCCTTTAATATTATTGAGTGGTTCGCCGGTCTTTCGATAGGGCTGCTTCGGTTTTCGTTGGGGATGGGGGCGTGGCAGACAAGGAATCAAGTTTGGAGCCACACAATACATGTACTGATCAATCGATTCATCACACCACTGAGGCAGCGCCCCTTGCTGCTTGAGGCGCCCCGCAATCAATTCTGGGGTCCAATCGAGACGTCATGGCTGCTGCACATACGCTCGAACCGGTTTGGATTTGAGGCGCTCACGGTGTGCACGGTCTTGTAGCCGATACCCAGCGAGTAGTTGCGCTCCTCAGGGGAAATACTCCTTGCCACACCAGCGATTCCGTTTCGGTTCCCGACTGCTGCTGTGACAACGCCGCAGGCGTCGCACTATGTCACGGAGACCGACCCGTTCCTTCCGCCACCAATAGATATGAGCGTGGGTTCCTTATGATCGAAATGACTGTAGCTCTTGCCCATACACCACCTCCTATTACATAAGGAGAAAGTGGTGCACTTCGTTTTAGAATATGGGAGCTTCATGGCCCTGACCTAGGACCTGACCACCGTTCCTACCAGGCGGGCTTAAGAGAGATCCTGGATAAGCTCAAGGAGCCTATACCATCCCTGGGCCCGTTGCTTACAGGGGCGCCATCATTACCACTTCATTTCTTCCCTCGAAGTGAAAAGATCAAACGGCCCGCACCTGCTACTTGCCGTTGTGCCTCGCCCAGTGGTGATTACCTCGGCAAAACAAACAACAGCTGGATTCCGGTTCAATGCCTGAACCGGGCCCTCTCATTTTGCCCAGTTCCCCAGCCCATACGCCAAAGTGAGCAACATGCTGGGTCTGATCCCTAGCAAAAGGGCAGTCAGACCCTCCACGCAGGGTGAACTCCCGCTCTTCAGCGAGCGGAGATCCCTAATCGACCCCTCACCGGGCTCTTTGGTATTTTCCGATCACGTCAAAAAGGCCTTTTGAAATTCCTATTCCCTCCCTATTGCCCATGGCAGAGAAGCGCTGCTTCGTCATCAGCCCGATCAGTGCGGAAGGCTCGGAAGTCGGCCACCATGCCGACAACGTCTTCCGGTTCATCATTCAGCCGGCAACGGAGAATTTCGATATCGCTCCGGTCCGATCGGACCAGGTGCAGGAGACGGGACGCATTACCCAGCAGATGTTCGAAGAGCTCGTACGAGCAGACATGGGCATCGCCATCCTGACGGGCCTGAATCCGAATGTGTTCTACGAGGTGGCGGTGGCGCAGTCGGCGGCGTGCGCGATGGTGATTCTCATAGTGGAAGGTGAAGCACTGCCGTTCAACGTCCAGGATCTGCGCTGCATCAACTATGAAGCGGATCAGTCGCCTGATCGACGGATTGCACGCCGAGCGGGTAAAGGAGCAGGTACGGATCTTCAAGAGTCAGGGATGGCTCGCACCGACGATCTACAAGCAGTTCGTCTGCACGCCCCGTTTCAGACACGAGTACGAGCTGCGTCGCTTCCTGCGCCACGCATCGCCGAAGCCGCTCGACACCGGTGTCGACCGCCACTACGCCCTGCCGTCGGACCCCCAGAGAAAGATCGTCATTCTCACCGGGGACATCGATGTGGTGTTAGGGGAGGAGGTGATGGCACATGTGGTCACGAACCTGGAGTGGACGAACTTGCAGCTCGCACGGTTCAACGTGGCGAGCGTTTCTGGCGCCTTGCTGCGCTATGTGGACGCCGAGAAGTGGGTTGTCAGGCGCGCCGAGACTCTTTGCAGGAAAGCGTTAACGAGCGCATGCGCACGCTTGGAATCAACCAGCCGGCTCCCTCCGGCACGGTGGTCGCCACGCCGACCAGCCAGCTGGCCAAATACGGGGTCAAATACGTGTTTCATATCGCCGCGCTGCAAGGAGTCCTCGGTCACGGCTACCGATGCAACCTCGAGGTGCTCGACGACTGCATTCCGGCTGCCTTCGAGTGCTTCCCCAAGCTGTCATCGCAAGAAGATCTCGAGAGTCTCCCGTTCCAGACGCTCGGTGCGGAAACGAGTGAAGAGCCGCTCGCGAACGTCGTCACCAAACTCTTGCACGGTATCAAGCATGGAATGCGCAAGGTGAGCAGCTGCCGAACGGTTTACCTCGTCGCGCAGCTAGAGTCACATCTCGATATGGTCCATCAGATCGCGGAGACCATGGGTCTTGATCAGGGCAAGCCACCCGCTGCGAGTGGCGATGAGGCTGGCCTTGCCCCCCTTGACGCCTTAACCTTGGCCTACTCCAGTCCCGAGAGGTCGGCCCCACCAAACGGACCAGCCTTGTGCCTCAAGTGCAGTCCCGAGTGCTTTGGCCCGCTCACGGTCCTCGCTCGCATAGCACTCCTGATTCCTCATGGACCCCCGCACCCATTTCCCTGCCATTATTGCGTTCTATCGCACGCACCGACGAATGCCCACCTACCGGGAGATCATGCGGCTGGCCGGGTTTCGCTCCACCAATGCCGCCACCAAGCGGGTCAAGAAGCTTGTCGCGCACCACTTTATCCAACAAAATCCAGCCGGATGGCTCCTACCCAGTCGATTTTTTCCGAGATTCGCCTGATAAGCACCGTGGAGGCTTGCCTCCCCTCCCCAGCAAAAGAGGTCCTCCTCGAGACCATCAATTTGGAGGAACACCTCATTCGCAACACTCAGGCCACATATCTGCTTCGGGTGCAAGGGGAGTCGATGCTCGATGCCGGGATTCTCCACGGGGATGCGGTCCTGGTGGAGCGACACGAAGAGCCCAAGACTACGGGAAAAGAGCTAGGCTTAATGCCAATCGGAA
Source organism: Nitrospira sp. (assembly GCA_040006855.1). GTDB lineage: Bacteria > Nitrospirota > Nitrospiria > Nitrospirales > Nitrospiraceae > Nitrospira_A. The sequence continues at coordinate 88 of JBDTWG010000142.1, read as the reverse complement.
GGGAGGCACTCGAGTACCGCCAGGATTGAAGGCGGATTGCCACGCCTTGGGCCAGATTTGAATGAAAAAATCGTTCCGCCTGAAGCGA
>JBDTWG010000141.1:0-8702 GCA_040006855.1 Nitrospira sp. | reverse complement strand
CCCGCCGCGGCGCAGCAATCTCGCCCCACCGATGAGATCACCAAGTTAGCCGAAGACGTCTACCTCTTCCGGCATCAAGCTCACCAAGCCATCTTTGTGGTGACCCCAGAGGGGGTGGTCGTGACCGATCCGATCAGTCTCGAGGCCGCAACATGGTTGAGAACGGAAATCGCAAAGATGACCGATCGTCCGGTGCGGTATGTGATCTATAGCCACCACCACAACGATCACATTACTGGAGGTCGCGTTTTTGCCGATCAGGCCCTCTTCGTCAGTCATCAGGCCGCGCAGCCGAAAATCCTCGCAGCAGCCGATCCCGCGACGCCGGTTCCACAGCTTACGTTCACTGATCGAATGTCCATCGATCTGGGCGGAAAACATATCGAGCTGATCTACACCGGCAGGAACCATTCGGATAACAGCCTCGTCGTCCTCCTGCCACAGAACAAGCTACTCTTCGCCGTCGACTTCATCCCAGTCGAAACCGTCGCATACCGTGCCTTACCGGACGGTTACCCTGATGACTGGATCGAGTCACTCAAGCGGATCGAACAGTTAGACTTCGATATGCTGGTGCCGGGGCATGGCAAGGTCGGTAAGAAAGACCATGTGCGGCTGTTTCGAGAATACCTCGAAGCGCTCCGTGCAGCCGTGAGCGAACAACTTCAGAAGGGCGCGAGCCTGGAGGAGGCAACGAAAGCTGTTCGACTTCCGAAGTACCAACCATGGTATGGCTATGCCGACTGGTTCACCGAAAATGTCGAAGGTATGTATCGGTACCTCTCGCAGCAGTCGAGACAATAAGCCGACATCGTCCCCACCACTCGATCATTATTCACACCCATTTCTCCGGCCGCTCGTGACCATCCCTTCTTTGTCGGCAAAGAAGATCAATCGGCAGTCCACGCCTCCATAGAGCGGCAGAGTATTGTACTCATCGGCCTGACCCGGCATGCGGTCGATCGTCATGTCCCAGACCATTTCACTCGTCCCGTCCTCTGCTTCCTTCGGATGAAGATTCGGTGGGCCGAGCTCTAAATAGAGATCGTCTTTGTGCTTGCCGATCCACCGCGCGACGACGTCATCCCAGGTTTAATAGATCCCTGATATACCGCGCTCTGAACCAGTTTTGCAGGCGCTGATTTCAGAGAGTAGGAGGAGGATTGCAACGGCGGGAAGATATCTTGTCACTGCATGATCCCCATGCCAGAGCCCTAGGCAAGACCAGGAACTGCATGGCCGGCGACGCGACTGCTAAGGCTTCTTCTTTTTCTTATCGTTCGGATTGTCGGAGAAGAGCAACCATGCGAGGACGACGAAGCCGATCGCAACCCCCGTAACTGCCAGCCATGTGCCGAGTTTGTCCATCAACTCCTCGTCTGTGGAGGTCCTTGTAACGAAGCCAGAGTGAATTTGTCGAGACGTGTCACTTTCAACTGATCGTCCACGGTCACCAGCTTGGCCGACCCTTCGACTACCAAGCGCCCGCTGGTCCGTTCCCGCAAGACATGGGCGAAGGTGATAGACGCTTGGCCGACCGCCGCCAGGTTCGTCTCGACGAGTAATGTGTCACCATACCGGGCAGGCGACCGATAGTCCAGCTCCGCATGCACGACCACAAACTGCGTGCCCTGATCGCGGAGCTTCACCACCGAGACACCCCGTTCTTCGAGATACTGCGTCCTCGCCCGTTCGAAGTACTTCAAATAATTTGCGTAATACACCACACCGCCACAGTCGGTGTCTTCATAGTAGATTCTAATTTCCATGGGAGCGGATGGCTGATGACGGACAGGCTCTGCGCGATGGTCCCGTTACAAATTTAAAATCGGGAATTTTGGCAGTGATGACTCGCTCATGCCGGTGAGCTTCATGACTACGTCGGACAGCTGCTGCACCCGCTCGGCTTTGATCACCTCGAAACCATGGCCGAGAATGGCATGGTGGGCCGCATCGAGCAGTGGCTTCATCTTTGGCCAGTCACGCAAAAAGGCCTGCCCCATCTGGTCGCCCAGACCGGCCAGGACCCGGAACTGTCCCTGCAACGGCAACTTGTACTTGCCGTCCACATCGTCCAGATAACAGGTGCGACAGGTCTCACGCAGGGCTTCGGGTAGCTGCTCCGGTTGCACATCCCAGGTCTTGATCTTGTACTGCTTGAATAACTGCCGCTGTGCGCAGGCTTCCAACGCGCGCAGAAGAGCCATCATGGCCCGTTCCGGATCGTGATCATGGGCTCGACGGTGCGCATGGGCCAGGAGATCGAGCGAGACGCCTTCCTTCACCTCGGCGGGATCGAGGACGAGCCTCTCCAGAAATCCGCTGTTCGCTTTGAGAAAGGGCAACAGGGACTTCAGCCCCGGCGGCCCGCCCCAGAGCGACGCCATGTCGAGTGCCTTCAGCGAGGCCTTGAGCTTCTCCCAGGCTTGCCGATAGTGGAATTGCTCCCACAGCGCATACCCCAGCGCGAGATCACCCAAGGCGCGGTAGAGCGGTTTCTGTCCGCCACTCACGCGAGCCTCCAACGTATGAAACAGCGTGGCCGCCGCCCTAAAAGACCCATGATTGAATGCCGCGCAGGCCTCTCGGCGCACGCCGACCGCCGCATCGTCCCAGGGATTTCCTTGGAGCCAACGCTTGGCATGGCCGTCGATGACAATCCCCTCGCCGCCTTCTTGGTCCGTTGCATCAACCAGGCTAATGACGCGTGAGGTCCAGGGTTGACAGGCTGAGGCCAGGGCCGCGGCCATGGCCGAGGTGGCCCCGGTCAGATCCACCACCACATCCCCCACTTGCACATCCCAGGCTTGAAAGAGATCCTGGATCGTCCGTGACAGGGCCTGATGACAGGCGATGACGTCTGCCGGATCCGGTGTGGCGACCCAGTCCCATCGCTTCGGCATCTGCTGCACCAGCGGCTGTACGGCCTCTTCAACCTGTGCTTTCGCCGACTCCGGCACAAAGAAACAGAGCAATTCCGGCTGCAACCGGTTGATCACATAGGCGGCGAGCGACGGCGCGTCGGTGAAGGCAATGATAAGCGCTTTGACGGGTATATCCGGTGGCATATCGGCGAACTATATCACCGCACTCAACACCGGTTCAACGAACGATCCTTCACTCACTGACAATCCTTGACGCTCTCAGCAAAGACGCCTAGACTTCGCCAACTGTTGAGTTCGCCTCATCTTCTGCGCGAGTACGCCGTGGCTTGGTGGATCTGGGCATTTCTGGGTTTGATCCTGCTGGGCGTGGAGATCTCCACGCCGGGCGGTTTCTATATTCTCTTTTTTGGACTTTCCGCACTCGTGGTGGCCGCCCTCGCAGGCTTTGGCATGGCCGAGGTGGAGTGGGTCCAGTGGCTGCTCTTTTCGGCGATGTCTGTCGCGTCGCTCCTCATTTTCCGCGGCCCGCTGCTCCGAATGATCAAATCACATGACGTGGCAGGTCCGGCGGTCGATACGATGATCGGTGAGACTGCCATCCCGCTGGAACCATTAGCATCGGGCGGCACCGGCAAAGCCGAATGTCGCGGCACAGCCTGGACCGCGCATAACGCCGGCCCGGTCGGGCTCGCGAAGGGACAACGCACGGTGGTCGAGCGGGTCGAGGGATTGGCCCTCTGGCTGAAACCGGAATAGACGGACGGAGCTTACGATGGAGGAATCGAATATGTCCGGTGGATTGATGGTCATGGTCTTCCTCGCCTTTTTGGTCGTGTTGGTCATCGCCAAGACCGCCCGCATTGTGCCCCAACAAAGCGCCTACGTAGTTGAACGATTGGGCCGTTACTCGCGAACGTTGGGAGCTGGATTCCACATCCTGATTCCATTCATCGATGCCGTCCAATATAAGCACTCCCTCAAAGAAACCGCCGTCGACATCCCCGAACAGATCTGCATCACGCGAGACAATGTGCAAGTAGGGGTCGACGGCATCCTCTACCTCAAGGTGCTCGATGCCCAACGTGCTTCCTATGGGATCAGCGATCACCGCTTCGCCATTTCCCAGTTGGCCCAGACGGCCTTGCGCAGCGAGATCGGCAAAATCGATCTCGACCGGACGTTTGAGGAACGCACCAACATCAATACGCAGGTCGTCAACGAGCTCGACAAGGCGTCAGAACCCTGGGGCATCAAAGTGCTCCGATATGAAATTAAGAACATCACCCCGCCCAAGGACATTCTGAACGCCATGGAAAAGCAGATGCGGGCGGAACGCGAAAAACGCGCCGTCATCCTGGCGTCAGAAGGCGAGCGGGATGCCGCCATCAATCAGGCCGAAGGCACGAAGCAACAGGTGATCAAGGCCTCGGAGGCCAGGAAGCAACAGCAGATCAACGAAGCGGAAGGCGCCGCGTCGGCCATTACGGCGATCGCCACGGCCACGGCTGAAGGCCTCAGAAAAGTCGCCGAATCAACGCAGATTCCCGGCGGCTATGAAGCGATCCAATTGCGGGTCGCGGAACAGTACATCAGCAAGTTCGGCGAGCTGGCAAAATCCAGCAACACACTGGTCTTGCCGGCGAATGTCGCCGACGTCGGCTCGATGCTGGCGTTGGCTATGAACATGATCACAAAACGAGCCTCGCCGACCCCGCCCGCAAGGTAAACGGCCGCTCCGTCTCGTTTGACAGTGACTCGAGGCTTCCCTACAATTCCTCTCATGAAGGATTTCGTCATCAAGACCTTTGACGAGAGCGCCGACGTCAAGCGACGCTTCGCGCGGGACCATGCCGACAAGATCGCCCAGGTCGCGCAGCTCATGGGGCAGGCTTTCCGGGAGGGACACAAAGTCCTGCTGTTCGGCAACGGCGGCAGCGCTACCGATGCCGCGCACATGGCAGCCGAATTCGTCGGCCGCTACAAGCGGGAACGCGCTCCCTTGCCGGCGATTGCCCTCGCCACTGATATCGCCGCCATCACCTGCATCGCCAATGACTACGGCTTCGAAGCACTGTTCGCCCGTCAAGTTCTGGCCCACGGCCACAAGGGAGATATCGCGATCGCCATCAGCACCAGCGGCAATTCACCGAATGTCCTCAAAGGCATCGAGGCCGCCAAATCCCTGGGCATGACCACGATCGCTTGGACCGGCGGATCCGGCGGCAAGCTGGCCGGCCTCGCGGACTATGCGTTCGTCGTTCCATCGACCGTCACTGCCCGCATCCAGGAAAGTCACATCACGCTCGCGCATGTGCTGTGCGAACTCATCGAGGATCAGGTTCTTGCCAATCCGGCGTAAGCGTCCCATACCACCGTCCGTTCCCCGTGCGATGATCCCGCCGATCGATACGTCGCGCCTGAAGACCTATCCTCTCCAGCGTCGCCACAGCAAGGTCCAAGTGTCGAACTTTGCCAAGGCTTGGACCAACGGCCGATCGTTCGCACGCTTCCTCGACTCACTTCCCGATATTCTGGCGGTCAAAACACTACGAGAGGTGGCGAAGGCCATTGCGACGGCCCATCGACGAGGCCGGCCGGTCATTGTGGGCATGGGTGCCCATGTGGTGAAGGTGGGGCTGGGCCCACTCCTGGTGGATCTCATGGAACGCGGCATCGTCACCGCCCTCGCCATGAATGGGGCCGTGATTATCCATGACTTCGAATTAGCATTTATGGGACACACGTCCGAGGAAGTGGACGCGGAGATCGATTCCGGTCGATTCGGCATGGCAGAAGAAACCGGTCGCATGCTGAACGAGGCCATCACGCTGGGGATGAAAGAAGGCCAGGGTCTTGGCGAATCGCTCGGCCTGTACATCAATCGGCATAAACAACAGTTTCCGCATCGCGCCACGAGCTTGCTCGCAACCGGAGCGAAATTGGGCCTCCCTGTCACCGTACATGTGGCCATCGGCACCGACATCATCCACATGCATCCCTCTGCCGACGGTGCCGCGATCGGCGCAGGATCGTTGTTGGATTTTCGACGCCTGACAGCAGTGGTTGCCGGAATGGAAGGCGGGGTCTATCTCAATCTGGGTTCCGCCGTGATCTTGCCCGAAGTGTTCCTAAAAGCGGTCTCCCTCGGCCGGAACCTTGGCCATCCGCTGACGAACATCACGACGGTGAATATGGATTTCCTGACGCACTATCGTCCCATGACCAACGTCGTCCGCCGCCCCACCCAGAAAGGCGGCAAGGGGTACGCCTTGACCGGCCATCACGAAATCATGGTGCCGCTATTGGCTGCCGCTGTGCTTGAGGAACTGTCCGGCCGCTGAACCACACCGTCCGGCGTCATCTTCTATCGCGCGAAACGAGAGCAGGCTGTGAATATCAAGTTGCCCTCCCCTGAACCGCTGCTCGCCGCCTGGACCGATCTTAACTCCCGCTATTTCCGTGACGCCTTGCCGCCCATTCGCATCGAATGGAGTCGTCGACTCACCTCCTCGGCCGGTATGTTTGTGTGCCGAATCGGACCGAGACACCCCTTCGCGCGTGTGCCTGACGACCACAGTAAGCGGCGCTGCATCAAGCTCTCGGCAGTCCTTCTGCGGCGACAGGGATCCCATCAAGACGACGAGACCCTGACGACGTTGGCGCATGAAATGATCCATCAATGGCAATACGATATTCTGAAACGCCGCCCGAATCATGGACTGGATTTTCGTCGCATGATGGCACGGATGAATGAGGAGGGTCTCGGCATCACGATCTACCACTCCCTCGGCAAAGAGGTGGCTGCTCTGGCCAAATATGCCTGGCGCTGCCAGCACTGCGGTTCCATCTACCGGCGGCAGCGCCGGAGCATTCAACCCCGACGGCATTCCTGCGGCGCCTGCCGCGGACCGTTGCGCGAGCTGGCGGTCGTGCAAGCCGAGATGAAGCCGGAATTGGAACCGACGCCGACAGCGGCCGCTCGTGCGCAACTGATCCTTCCCTTCCGCACGGCATAGGACACCGCATGTCCACACGATGGCCACGACAGATCCTCTTCGGTGACATCGACGCGATGTTTGCTTCGGCCGCCGTCCTGGCTGACCCATCACTCGCAGGAAAGCCGGTCGCGGTCGGTGGTCCGCCGCCTCGTGGCATCGTCGCCGCCGCCAGCTACGAAGTCCGCCGATTCGGAGTTCACTCCGCCATGCCGACCATCCAGGCCATGCGCCTCTGTCCCCAGCTCATCCTGGTGCCGCCCGACCGACCCTTGTACAGCCGCTTGCACCGTGAGCTTCAGGCCGTGGCAGACAGGTTTTTCCCTGAAACCGAGTGGACGAGTGTCGATGAGTTTTATACGGACACGACCAGGCTGCAAACTCGCCATCCCGATCCCAGAGAGTTGGGACTGGCTCTCAAGGCAGAGATCACCCGCGCGACGGGATTGACCTGTACGGTCGCCCTGGCCTCCGGGAAAGCTGTCGCGAAGATCGCTGCCGACGCGCATAAGCCCGATGGGCTGGCCGTGATTGAGCCAGGCGCCGAAGCCGCCTTTCTCGCCCCGCTACCGATCCGATCCTTGCCCGGCATGGGCCCCAAATCCACCGAGGCTGTCGAGCGCCTGGGAGTTCACGTCATCGGCGATCTGCTGGTGTCTCGCCTCGAATCGACGCTCTTCCGCTTATTCGGCACCAGGCTGGCAGCGCTCCAGTCTCTCGCCCGCGGGGTGGACACCGATCCCGTCGTGGCGGATCGTGAGACCAAAAGCATGAGCCATGAAACGACATTCGACAAGGACACCAACGACCCCGTCCTGCTGGAACCGATTGTCCATGGCTTTCTCGAACAGCTGACCCACGATCTTCGGATGGAGGGATTGGCCGCCGGCTCCTTCACGGTCAAGCTGAAAGACGCTCGATTTCGCATCACCACACGACAGAGAACATTCTCGACGCCGTTGAATTACGACCCGGATATGTGGCCGGACATCCGCCTTGCGCTCGCAGAATTGCTACAACCAGGATCACGGTACCGTCTGGTGGGGCTGGGACTGTCGGATCTTATCCCGGCCCCGGAACCGCTCTTCGACCGGCGGCAACGCGACGCCGTCGCCATTCTAGACCGGCTGATCGAACGACATGGCACCGGCGTAGTTCGTCTCGGAGGGCTTCCGCATACTGCCGGAGGCATGACGAAGCGGGGACATCGTCGGGAAGACTGACGCCTATAGCACAATGAGTCAGGCATTGCTTCGCGAGGCGGCCTCCCCCTAAGATAGGATTTTCGGAGACACCGGCCTGTATGCAGTCAAAAATCCTCTCACGAGACAAGCTTGCGGCACTGCTCGCGGACCATCGCCTGCGGAAGCAGGCCATCGTGTTCACCAACGGCTGTTTTGATCTCATGCACATCGGCCATACGCGATACCTGCAGGCAGCTCGAAACTTAGGTGATGTATTGGTCGTCGGCGTCAATTCCGACGTCTCCGTGCGCGCCTTGAGCAAAGGTACCGACCGCCCCATTGTGCCCGAAGCCCAGCGAGCCGAAATCCTCGCCGCGCTGGCCTGCGTGGACTATGTAGTGATTTTTCAGGAACCTGATCCAGGATCGCTCATTGCAACCCTCCAGCCGGATATTCTCGTGAAGGGAGGCGACTGGGCGGTCGATCGGATCGTGGGACGGGAAACGGTCGAAGCCCGCGGCGGACGTGTGCAAACCATTCCACTCGTTCCCGGCGTCTCGACGACGACGCTCGTGCAACGGATTCGCTCCACTACAGCCTAAGGACCTCGTGCCGCCTATCCCGCCATTGCATCTCAC
>JBDTWG010000140.1:0-8720 GCA_040006855.1 Nitrospira sp. | reverse complement strand
GAAAACCCCTCGCAATGCCGGTAGCCTTCCGGATGTACGGCGCCGCGATACAGATTCGTCGAGAGCGGAAAGGAGTGATCGCCGGCCTCCACCCATTCCTCGAGGTGATTCACCAGCACCACGCGATCGACCGGTGGGCGTCTGGCCACCAACAGCAAGGCATGGTAGCGACGCGTATTCGCTCCGGCGACAGTCCCCGAGGCATATCCTCCCCGGCCATTCGTTTCCAGCCATTCAAGACTGAGCGCTCGTTCGAGGTCTTGGCAGCGAAAGGAATCGATCGTCAACGTCTATTCTCCTGACTGCTGGATCAGCTTGGCCACGAGTCCGGTCCAGCCGGTCTGGTGCCCCGCGCCGATGCCCGCCCCGTTGTCACCATGAAAATATTCGTAGAACATCACAAGATCTCGCCAGTGCGGATCCTGTTGAAACTTTTCGGTCCCCCCATAAACCGGACGCCGGCCATCCGGGCCGCGCAGAAACGTATGGGTGAGGCGGCGCGACAACTCTGCCGCCACTTCGGCCAGGTTGAGTTTCTTTCCGGATCCCGTCGGGTACTCGACGGTAAAGGTGTCGCCTAAAAAATAGTGAAACTTCTGCAGGGATTCGATCAGCAGATAGTTCACCGGGAACCACACGGGGCCCCGCCAATTCGAATTGCCCCCGAAGAGACCGGTCGTGGATTCCGCCGGCTGGTACTCAAGGCGATAGTCTATTCCCATCGATGAGAACACGTAGGGGTGGTCTTTGTGATAGCGAGACAGGGCCCTCACGCCGTAGGGTGAGAGGAATTCGTTTTCATCCAACATGTAGCGCAGCACCTTGGTGAGCCGGCGGCGGTTGACGAGCGACAGAAACCGACGCACCTCTCCGTCCTGCGATTGCGTTTCGATGTGGAGGCTGAAGTCGGGTCGGTTTTCGATGAACCATTGCATGCGATGCTTGAAGCGCGGCAGCTGATCGATCAGCTCGGAGTCCAACGTTTCCACGGCAAACAGCGGAATCAGCCCGACCATCGACCGAAGCTTCATGGGAAACGTCTTGCCATCAGGCAAATGCAGCACGTCATAGTAAAACCCATCCTCCTTATTCCAGAGCTCGATCTTCTCGTTGCCGATGTTGTTCATCGCCCGACAGATATAGACAAAATGCTCAAAAAATTTACTGGCAACATCTTCATACGCGCGGTCTTCCCGCGCCAGTTCAAGCGCGATGGACAACATGTTCAGGCAATACATTCCCATCCAACTGGTGGCGTCGGACTGCTCGATGTGCCCGCCGGTCGGAAGGGGCTTGCTGCGGTCAAAGACGCCGATATTGTCCAATCCGAGAAACCCGCCCTGAAAAATATTCTTTCCTGCGGTGTCCTTACGATTCACCCACCAGGTAAAGTTCAACAGGAGCTTATGAAACACCCGTTCCAGGAACACCCGGTCTCCCACGCCTTTGCGTTTCTTCTCGATCTTATAGACGCGCCACGCTGCCCAGGCATGCACCGGCGGATTGACATCCCCTAGGGCCCATTCATAGGCAGGGATCTGCCCGTTAGGGTGCATGTACCATTCGCGCAGCATCAGCACGAGCTGGTCCTTGGCAAACCGTGAATCCACGAGCGCAAGCGGCAGACAATGAAATGCGAGATCCCAGGCCGCGTACCAGGGGTATTCCCACTTATCCGGCATGGAAATGACGTCCGCATTGTAGAGATGCGTCCAGTCGCTATTTCTTCCGCGGAGCCGTTCCTGCGGCGGCTCCGGTCCCGACGGATCGCCCTTGAGCCAGCGGTCGACTTCATAATGGTAGAACTGCTTGCTCCACAGCAGCCCGGCGAAGGCCTGTCGCTGCACCATGCGGGCATCCTCAGACACGTCAGCCGGCGCCAGGTCTGCATAAAACTCATCGGCCTCCGTGATCCGTTCTGCGAATACGGCATCAAATGTTGTCGGATCAAGGCCTCCCGCAGCAACTCCGTTGGTGAACCGTAGCCGAATGGTCACGGGCTGCCCGGGCATCGCAGAGAGGACATAATGCGCCGCCGCTTTGGATCCGATGTGGCTGGGATTCACAGCTGACTTGTCGCCTTGGACGACGTAGTCATTGATCCCGTCTTTTACATACCGCGCCCCCTCGGCATCACCGTAAAGACGGCCTGTATTGGTTTCATTCTCGGTAAACAGCAGGTCCGGCGCTCCCTCGCATAGGAGCCGACGCCGCCCGTAATATTCGTGATCAAACTCGACCACGCTGACGTCCCTCGTCGACTCGCCTTTCCGCATCCGAGGGCGACGCTCATCAAGCCCCCAGGACCAGGTATTCCGGAACCAGATGGTGGGCAGCACTGTCAGCTCAGCCGGGTCTGGGCCGCGGTTGATGACCTGAATGCGGAGGAGCAGGTCTTCAGGCGCTGCCTTCGCATACTCCACCAACACATCAAAGTACCGGTTGTCATCGAAGATTCCGGTATCAAGCAATTCGAACTCCGGATCGGTCCGGTTCCGGCGGTGGTTTTCTTCAACCAATCGCTCGTAGGGAAAGGCCGCCTGAGGATATTTGTACAGAAACTTCATGTAGGAATGGGTCGGCGTCGAGTCGAGATAGAAGTAGTATTCTTTGGGATCTTCCCCGTGATTCCCTTCATTCCCGGTCAGGCCAAACATTCGTTCTTTGAGAATGGGATCTCTTCCGTTCCAGAGGGCCAGTGCGAGACAGATAAACTGATGGCGATCGCAGATTCCGGCAAGGCCGTCTTCATTCCAACGGTAGGCTTTCGAGCGGGCATGGTCGTGCGGCATCGCTTCCCATGCCGTTCCATAGGGGCTGTAATCTTCCCGGACCGTCCCCCACGCCCGCTCGCTCACGTAGGGCCCCCAGCGTTTCCAATGTTGCCGGCGCAGGTCGTCCGCATCAATACGCCGTTGCTCCGCCGACTGCGCATGCGCAGGTTTTTCTCCCGGTACTGGCGACATCAAGTCTCTCCTGGTTTCGCAGGGCTCGCGTGGCTTAAACAGGCGCCAGCATGCGCCCGGCTCCCAAAAGATTCAACTGAGATTCTAGGGGATGCTCCGAAGACCTCTCGGAGAATGTCACAGCAAGAGAGAACAGGGCTATCATAGGGCAACAGTCAGCGAGAGAGACCGGTGCTCAGGATGAAACAGAACTGGGAGCAGTGCTGAAAATGGATTGGATATGAATTAACGATCGGACGAGAGAGGAGTGGGATCACGTCTCAGCAGAGGGGAAACCCTCTAGCTCCAGACGACGGCCTCTTGGTTCATGAGATAGTCGATCACCTCAATGCTGTCACGCAACTGGAGTTGCGCCTGCTCTGACATCGGCAACACCGCCCCCAAGAGCTTGCCGGATTCCACCTCCGCCAAGTTCGGAATGCCGTCGGTGCTGCGCATCTCAAGATCGAATCGAAAGCTAGCCATTTGGTACCTCCACTCTCTTGTCGGTCATGGTACAGCAATTCTTGAGCCACCCCGGAGGAACTTCAAGCACTGTGCACAATGAAGCATAGCACAAGAAGTGCCGCGGCTGGATGAGCCGGCTAATCTCCCGATTTGTTATTGCTTTATCGTCGAGTCTGTCGAGTCTAGTGTGACGCTGCGAGCGGAGGCAGGGCACCGAGATAGGAAAATTCACCGATTTTGACCAGCGCGGTATCGGCACGGAGCCGGAAATCGTCTCGCGCGGTGTCAACGAACCGTGGATCCACCGTCAAATCCGAATCGGGCTTCAGCTCGGGAGCCGGTTGACGGGGCGGACCGGGGCGGAGATAGTTGGATTCGGAGTTCTGCATCGCATTGTAGGACAATGCCACGCGGCTGGAAGGGCCCACGACGAACCCATAGGTGTTGAGGCTCACAATGTTGCCGGACGCTTCGTTCTGCGAGGTCCCTAAAAAGGCTGCGCCCCCGCCGTTTTTCACGAGTGTGTTGCCCACCAACACCGCGTGCGACTGGTCATTGACGATCACGGCCTCAAACAGGCTTCGCGTCACGACGTTACGCTCAAGTCGCACGTTGGACTTGCCCGCCACGCTGACGCCATGATCGTTATCATGGATGAAATTGTCCCGCAGGATCGCCTGAGAATTCGCAAATTGCACTCCGGTGGTTTCACTACCGCCGATGATGCAATTCTCGATGCGAACATTTTCCACCTGCTGGGTAAACAGCATGCCCTTCACGCGGACATGATGCAGCAGGATGCCCTGGCCGTTGAACATCCCTACGGCATGGCCGCCATGTTCATTGATCGTGAAGCCTGAAATTTCAATGTCCGTCGCTCCATAGGGCCACTTGCCGACATGGAACACGCCGACCCGTTCACGTCCCAGGAGCGTGACCTGATCCATCCCGGCGCCGATCAAGCGAATCTTCTCTTTGCTGTGGATGGTCACGTCCTCGGCATAGGCGCCGGGCTTGATGAAAATGGTGTCACCCTTCTTCGCCGCATCTACCGCCTCCTGAATAGAGCGGTACTGACCGGATCCGTCCAGCGCGACGACGATTTGTTGCGGCTCGACCCGAGCCAACTCATCGGCCCATACGGGCGAATGACTCGCAGCCCCCAGCGAGAGACACAAGATGACGATCCTCGATACCCACATCATAGTAAGGATGGTCATACCGCCGGGCATGGCGAGAAGTCAATCGGCCACTGTTGCCCGAACAGGCCCCCATGGTATCTTCCCGCCCTATGATTCTCGTGGGACTCACCGGCGGAGTCGCGACCGGCAAAAGCACGATCGCCAAGATGTTCGAGCGATGCGGCGCCTATACCATCGATGCCGATCAGCTGGCCCATAAGGTAGTGGAACCCGGCACACCGGCCTGGCATGCCATCGTCAAAGCGTTCGGCAAGACCGTCCTGAACCCGGATCACACGCTCAACCGCCGCGCGATATCCGCTATCGTTTTTTGCAACCCACCCAAGTTGCGGCGCCTCGAGCGAATCATCCACCCTCGCGTCGCGCGTGAGCAAGCCAGACTGACGAGACAAGCCGCTCGCGAGGACCCGAAAGCGGTCGTCATCTACGACGTCCCATTGTTGTTCGAAGCCGGCATCGACACACGAGTGAAAAAGATCATCGTCGTGACCGCCGATCGCGAAACCCAAATCACCCGCCTCAAAAAACGCAACGGCTTCACCCGCGCAGAGGCCATTCGACGCATCCGCAGCCAAATGCCGATCAAACTGAAGGCCGCGGCGGCAGACTACCTCCTTGACGGCACCATCGCTCGCGCCCGATTGCTGGCCAAAGTCAGACGACTCTACCGCGAGTTGCGCGCACTCGCGTAGCTGCCGCTTTTCCCTCGCGGCGTTCGTGTGGTAGCATCCATTCATGCGATATCTCGTCATCATCGGGTCCGGCCCTGCCGGCCTCACCGCCGCCCTCTATGCCGCGCGAGCAAACCTGACGCCGTTACTCATCGAAGGCTGGCAATCTGGTGGACAGTTGACGACCACGACCGAGGTCGAAAACTTCCCGGGCTTTTCCAAAGGCATCATGGGCCCTGAACTAATGAAGGAAATGCGGTCTCAGGCGGAGCGCTTCGGCACGGAATTTTTAACCGGCGAGGTCTCGGCTGTTGATCTCAAGGGACGGCCATTCCGCCTGACCATCGATGGGGAACAACTGGTTGAGACGGCGGCCCTGATCATCGCCACCGGCGCGACGCCTATTCGCCTCGGACTACCGAACGAGGCACGGCTCACCGGGCATGGGGTCTCGACTTGCGCGACCTGTGATGGATACTTTTTTCGGGGCAAGGATTTGGTGGTGGTCGGCGGTGGTGACAGCGCCATAGAAGAAGCCATTTTCTTGACGAAATTCGCCCGTATGGTCACAGTGGTCCACCGTCGAGACAAACTACGGGCCTCGAAAATCATGCAGGACCGCGCCACCAAGAACGAGAAGGTTTCCTTCGCGTGGAATTCCATAGTTGAGAATATCCTCGGACAAGACGTGGTCACGGGTGTTCGGCTCAAGAATATTGTGACCGGAGGTTCGGCAGACCTGTCCTGTGATGGGGTCTTTGTCGCCATCGGACACCGCCCCAATACGGACCTCTTCACCGGCCAACTCGACTTGGACGAGCAGGGTTATGTCCGTACATCGCAAGGGACCGCAACCAGCATCTCAGGCGTCTTTGCCGCCGGCGACGTACAAGACAAGCAGTACCGGCAAGCCGTGACCGCCGCCGGTTCCGGTTGCATGGCAGCCATCGACGCCGAGCGTTTTCTCGAATCATCTAATCATCATCTCTAAATTCCCCACAGGCTGCTCAAAATGGTCGTCCAACGAGGCCGCAGACGAAACAGAACCGGAGGCATACCCTTGCGGTACGTTGAGGATTGTGGTGAGTCGAGACCGACGTTGACGGCCATTTTCAGTAGCCTGTAACCACCCATGCACTGCGCAATCGTCCACTACCACGAACTCGCCCTCAAAGGCCGCAACCGCGATTTCTTCGAACAACGGCTTGTACGCAACCTTCGGCTGGCGCTGAAAGATTTAAAGATCCGACGGGTCGAGTCCTTACAGGGACGCATCCGGATTACGATCCCCGATCAGGTGTCGCCTGAGCGCGTCGCGGAGCGCTTACGCCGGACCTGCGGTGTCGCGAACTTCCTTCTGACCGAATCCGTGCCGCTGGAGTTGAAGAACCCCGACCTATCGGAGCTGAAGCAGGTGGCGCAACGATTGGTCGCACAAGAACACTTTCAGTCTTTTCGTGTGACGGCCAAACGTGCGGACAAGCGTTTCCCGCTGACCTCCATGGATGTCGAACGCGACATCGGGGGATACCTCTGTGAGGTCACGGGGAAAACCGTCAAACTGAAACAACCGGACCTCACCCTCTATATCGAACTCCTCACGCACGAAGCCCATCTGGCGGCAAGGAAAATCACAGGGCCGGGCGGCATGCCGGTGGGAACCAGCGGCAAGGTGGCCTGCTTGCTCTCCGGGGGAATCGACTCCCCCGTTGCGAGCTACCGCATGATCAAACGCGGCTGCAAAGCGGTCTTCATACATTTTTCGGGCCGTCCGTTGGTCAGCCGGGCCTCGGAGGAAAAGGTGCAGGAGCTGGTTCAGTTGCTGACGGCCTACCAGTACCATTCACAACTGTACATTGTGCCGTTCGGCGAGATTCAACGTGAAATCGTCGCGAACGCCCCGGCAGCCTTTCGCGTGGTGCTGTATCGGCGGATCATGGTGCGCATTGCGGAAGAGCTGGCTCGGCGTGAGAGCTGCTGGGCTCTCGTCACCGGCGATAGTCTCGGGCAGGTCGCGTCACAAACGGCGGAAAATCTCTCGGTAGTCGAGGAAGCGGCGGAACTCCCGATCCTCCGCCCGCTCATCGGGATGGATAAAATCGAGATTACCGAACAAGCGCAACAGCTCGGCAGTTTCACCACCTCGATTGAGCCGGATCAGGATTGTTGCAAGCTCTTCGTGCCGTTACACCCCAGCACCAGAACCAAAGTGGCAGATATCCATCGTATCGAACGAGGATTGGAAATCAGCACGTTCGTCAAGCAAGGGGTGGAAAAAGCTGAACTATCCACCTTTACTTTTCCTTCGTAATTCGATCCAGCGCCTTCTCCCGCACGATACGGAAGTGCGCATTCAGTTCCCGCTCCATGGCCACCGCCACCAACCAATCGGGCACCATCGCTTCCACCTCAACCAGCAATTCAAATTCCGCCCTGGTCTGACTTCCATCTCCTGCCGGTTGCAACTTCCACACACGGTGGTAGCGCTTAAAATCACCGCCCTTGAGGTCCGTGACGAGCCCGCCCCCAGGCACCGTCTGGGATTCACAGAGCAGCCGCTGCTCGCCAGGCAGGAGCGCATGGGAAATATAGAGGTCCGTGATCACACGACCTGCATGGTCCTCAAGGTTCGCCAATCGCATCCGAGTCTCAAACAGCTGGGGCCAATTGCGATAGTCGGTCAGGATAGATTGGAGCAGGGACGGGCTGCCGGGGAATAACAATGTGGCCGTCGCTCGAACGCCTCCGGCAGGATCCAGTTTCACGACAAGCGCCTTGAGCGGCTGAACCAAGACGGCATCTTCTGCCGTCGCAACAGCCACAGAATAGGAAATCAGCCCCATCAGACTAGCGGACAGTAGCGCGAGAAAAACAACGGCTCGTACCATGGTCGTTTTACAAAATGGAACAAGTCTCCTGTGGATAGGACGAACAGGCGCATATGCGTCGGAGGCAGACACTACTGCGGGCATGAATGGCATCCACAAGAATCTCCCAAATCCTAGACGATTGAGCGACCCCCTGTCGACCACCGAGACATGCCTTGTCTGAAGATTATACTGAGTGGATCGTCGTAGTGCGAGAAAAGAGAGCACGAATGGTTGCAACAGTCCCGATGGCAGGCGACGTAGATGCGCAAAACTTCGGTCGGCTATATACGGTGCTTGGGGGCGACGCGAAAGACCATCACCAGTCCGGACGCATCCCCCTTGTCATCATGAATCGCAGTCACCATCTCGTCAATTCGGTGCTCATCCCCTTGACGACTGATCAACAGGAATGGGCGTTGTGCCACGTCTGGCGATTTCCCCATATCCAGAGCGCGCGAAGCCGGATTCATGACGGGCTTTCTATTCTCAGCATCCAAGAGGACCACAATCGCTTCGATCGGCTTGCCTATGGCATCCGACTGCAACCATCCCGTCAAACGCTCT
>JBDTWG010000139.1:0-8730 GCA_040006855.1 Nitrospira sp. | reverse complement strand
CTAGGTAGTCAGATCCAGAGACTGACGTCCTACCGCTAGACGATCCCCCAACCGGTCCACACAGTAATATAAGCTTCTCGGCTCCGTCAAGGTCGAGCCCCATTCTTGACCGGCAGCCACTCACTTGCGCGATGCCTGCTCGATCCCGAGACGAAGTCTGAGTAAGGTACGGTCCCGTCCGAGCACCTCCATCACTTCGAAGAGTCCAGGGCTCGCCGTCCGACCGGTGAGAGCCACTCGTACCGGCTGGGCCAATTGCCCCATTTTGATCCCCTCTTCTTCGACCAACTGCTTAAAAGACTCTTCCCACTCCTGCTTTGAGAACGTGGGGAACGCCTCAAATCTGGCCACTAGTTTGGTCAATACCGGCACCTGGCTGGCTGTCAGGAATTTCTTCGCCGCCTCTTCATCAAATACGACCATCTCGCCGAAATACGGCCTCACCCAGTGAACCATTTCAATCAGGGTTTTGGTTCGCTCCTTCACCAGGACCACCAGCTGCGCGAGCCAGTCGATCGAGACGGCACGGACCTCGTTGGTGAGCCCGGCCTGCTCGAGCAAGGGCACGAGTATCTGGGCGACCTGGTCTGGCGGACTGGTCTTGAGGTATTCGGCATTGAGCCACAGCAACTTGTCCGGGTTAAATACGGCTGCCGACGTTTGGACATTTTTCCAAGAAAACTTCTTGATGAGCTCCTCTCGCGAGAACAGCTCTTGGTCTCCATGCGACCAGCCCAATCGAACCAGATAATTCACCATGGCATCAGGCAAATACCCCATGTCTCGATAGGCCATGATCGAGGTAGCGCCATGGCGCTTCGACAAACGCGCTTTGTCCGGGCCGAGAATCATCGGCAAGTGCCCAAACTGCGGGAGAGGAAAGCCCAGCGCCTGAAAAATCGGAATCTGCCGCGGCGTGTTCGTCAGATGGTCGTCGCCTCGCACGACATGCGTGATGCCCATCAAGGCGTCATCTACCACCACGGAGAAGTTATAGGTCGGATACCCGTTGGATCGAAGAATGATCAGATCGTCCAGAATCTGGTTATCGAAGACCACGCGCCCCTTGATCAGATCATCAACGACCGTTTGCCCGTCCTGCGGAGCCTTGAAACGGAGGGCCGCCTCGCCGTTTGGTTTCTCCAGACCGAGATTCCTGCAGCGACCGTCGTATTTGGGGGACTGACCTTTCGTTTCGGCTTCCTTCCGCCTCGTTTCAAGTTCCTCCGCCGTACAGATGCACCAGTAGGCGTGCCCCTGCTCGAAGAGCCGGATCGCGTGATTGCGATAGAGGTCCATCCGTTCAGTCTGCCGAAATGGACCTTCGTCCCAATCAAGATTGACCCAGCGCATGCCGTCAAGAATGGCTTGAATCGAGTCGTCGGTGGAGCGGCCTTGATCGGTGTCTTCAATGCGAAGGATGAAGACCCCATTCTGCTGCCGCGCAAACAGCCAATTGAACAAGGCCGTCCGCACCCCGCCGATATGGAGGTAGCCGGTCGGACTGGGCGCAAATCGAACCCTGACCTGACTCATCTCGTCACCGTAGTTCTGGTGGAATTCTATAAATGGGGCGCTATCTATAACATGGCATTGGAGTGATGTACAGAAGAGGGCTGTTCCATTCTGAATCTGTTTTTGTTATGAACAGACGATGGCTGAACCGACTCAGATCGCCGACATCGTTTCGCTCAGGGCTCTGACCCTGCATACGACAGAGCTCGTACTCCGCCCAATCGAGCACCCAATTTCATTTAGGCCCGGGCAGTGGATTTCCCTTCAGTTGCCGGTGGGAGACCATCCGCCACTCAATCGTGCATACTCCCTCGCTGAGCCTCCGTCCCCCACGGGTCATCTCACGCTCGTCTTCGACCATGTCCCAGGAGGGAAAGGTTCCAGCTATCTCTCCTCGCTCAAACCAGGCGATCGCATTCCGCTGTCAGGCCCCTATGGGCACTTCACCCTTCCCGATCCGGACTCCAAGAATTTGCTGTTGATCGGACGCTACTCAGGGCTTGTCCCCCTTCGCTGCATGATCCGCTCGCTCGCACGCCAAGGCCCCCTGCCCTTCACCACACTCATTGCGCAGGCGCCCAGCCCTGCCGAACAGCTCTACCACGATGAATTTCTCAACCTCGCGCAAAGCCAGCCCAACTTTCGCTATCTGCCGCTTGTGAACGAAGACCCCACGAACAACGCCAGAACAGTCGAGGCGATTAAACAGGTCGCCTCGACTGGGCGGAATGTCACCCCCATGATCGCCGGGATCAAGTCGTTTGCGCGCCCACTGAGGACCTTTTTTATGGAACTGGGCTTCGATCGGCGGGAGGTAAAGCTTGAAACGTACGACTGATACATGAAAGCTGGTAAGCGAGAACTGGAGTAATTTTGGCCATTACACGATCAACAGTTCCACATTCTGCTTGAAGTACCTCTTTCCATCACGAAATCATCACAGCACGCAGCACTCCGTTAATGGCCTTCCTTCGCCAAATTCTTATTGACGGCGGGAATTTCTACAACGATCTCCATCGTTCCATTGGGCACGCACTGGCATCCGAGTCGTGACTGCAAAGTCGTGACAGGAGCTTCATCCAACTGATCGAACTCATCATCCGTGCCTTCATTGCACGTTTCCAGGCCCTTCTTTACCATCACATGACAAGTTGAGCAGGCACACACCCCGCCGCACACATGTTCCACCTCTATGCCATTTCCCATGGCAATGTCGAGAATGCTACCAGGAAGGCCAGTGGGCCCATAGGGAATCTTGTCCGGCTGGACCTCGACCTTCTTTTCGGTCTTATCAGGAAAAATAAAGGTCACGGAATAGGATTTAGTCGGTAGCTCAACGTCGGCCTTTTCAATATAGGGATTTGTCCCGCCCATTTATCAGCCCCTTTTCTTACTCATGCTTCATTTGGGTTGAAAGAATTTACAGATTCATCGCCCACTAGTTACCCTTTAGATCGAACGACCCGATTCCTCAGTTTTCCGATCCCACCTCCGCTTGACAGTATAAAACATCACGTGATACCTTTTGTACGACTCATTTGATCGGAGATCATTATAGTCTCCGACTTTAAAGATCGGCAATAGGGCCATGCTGAAATTATCGAAAAAAGCGGATTACGGGCTGATGGCACTCCAGCACATTGCGGCCAACCAATACGGCGACGTCGCGCGAGCCCGCGTAGTGAATACGAAAGAGATCGCAGAGGAATACCACATTCCAGTGGAATTGCTCGCCAAAGTTCTACAAACCTTGGCCAAGAGCGGACTCATCGATAGCCACAACGGACCCAAAGGCGGCTATTTGCTCGGCAAAAACCCTCGCGAGATCACGATTGCCCAGGTGCTGGAAAGCCTGGAGGGTCCCCTCGGCATCATGGATTGCTCACACGAGAAAGAAGGCGATGCCTGCATGCAACGTGAGCACTGTAACATCAGAACCCCGCTGTTGAAAATCCAGAGCAGCATCTATCAACTGCTGAACAATATGACCTTGCAAGATATGATGGGGGGAACCCCACTCATCACCATTCAATCCGTCGCCACGGAACAACAAGGAGTCGAGCGATGAAGTTCCCGATTTATCTGGATAACCATTCGACCACCCCGATGGATCCTCGGGTGTTGGAATCAATGTTGCCCTATTTCACGGAAAAGTTCGGGAACTCCGCCAGCCGAAACCACGCATTCGGATGGGAAGCCGAAGAAGGTGTCGAAAACGCGCGGAAACAGATTGCCAAACTCATCCATGCGGACGCGAAAGAAATTGTCTTCACCAGCGGAGCGACAGAATCGGACAATCTCGCTTTGAAGGGCGTCGCCGAGATGTACCACGAGAAGGGCGACCACATTATTACCTCTGCCACCGAACATCGTGCGGTGCTGGATACGGCGAAAGCCTTGGAAGCTAAACGCGGCATCAAGGTCACCTACCTACCGGTCGATAAGTTCGGCATGGTCAATCCAGAGGATGTCCGTAACGCCATCACCGACAAAACGATCTTGATCTCCATCATGTTTGCCAACAACGAAATCGGCACCATCAACCCGATCAAAGAGATCGGAAAGATCGCGAAGGAAAAGGGCATTCTTTTTCATTGCGACGCGACTCAGGGCGTCGGGAAAGTCCCGATCGATGTCCAGGACATGGGTATCGACTTGATGTCTTTCAGCGCCCACAAGATCTACGGCCCCAAGGGCGTCGGCGCCCTGTACGTCAGGAAAAAGAATCCCCGCGTTCGCATCGCGGCTCAAATGGACGGGGGCGGACATGAGCGCGGCATGCGCTCCGGCACTCTCCCGGTCCCATTGATCGTGGGCTTCGGCAAGGCCTGCGAGCTGTGCGAACAAGAAATGGCCGCGGATGGCGCGCGGCTCTCAGTCATGCGTGACCGTCTGCATGTCAACATTACCACGGCGCTTGAAGAGGTATATCTGAACGGACATCCGACACAGCGCCTCCCTCACAACCTGAACATTTCGTTTGCCTATGTAGAAGGTGAATCGTTGCTGATGGGCTGCAAGGAGATCGCCCTGTCTTCCGGCTCCGCCTGTACCTCAGCAACCTTAGAACCCTCCTATGTGTTACGCGCACTAGGCGTGGGGGCGGAACTCGCGCATTCTTCGATTCGATTCGGCTTGGGGCGCTTCACCCTCGACGAAGAGGTTGACTATGCTGGAAAGAGAATTATCGAAGTGGTGACCAAGCTCCGGGAGATGTCACCGCTGTATGAAATGGCAAAAGAAGGCATCGACCTAAAATCCGTGTCATGGGCAGCACATTAACCTGAAACATCACTACTGTGAGCGATACATTCGGAGGACACCATGGCCTATAGCGAAAAAGTCGTCGACCACTTCAACAATCCCCGCAACATGGGGAGTTTCAAGAAAGAAGAAGACGGAGTCGGCACCGGCATCGTCGGAGCCCCGGAATGTGGCGATGTCATGAAACTGCAGATCAAGGTTCAGAATGACATGATCGTGGACGCCAAATTCAAGACCTTCGGATGCGGATCCGCCATTGCCAGTTCGAGCCTCGCCACCGAATGGCTGAAGGGCAAAACCGTGGACGAGGCCGGGAAGATCAAGAACACCGACATCGTGCAGGAACTGAATCTGCCGCCGGTTAAGATCCACTGTTCGGTCTTGGCCGAAGATGCCATTAAGGCCGCCTTGGCCGACTACAAGAAGAAGGAAGACGGCAAAGAGACGGTTAAGTAACTCGGCATCAGCCGTGCGAAGCGAAGGAGATTGACTATGGATACACCAGACACTGCAACTGCCTCCCCCGTTATCACGCTCAGCGAGTCTGCTGTGAAGGAAGTCAAGCGACTGATTAATGTACAGGGCCTGACAGAAGGCGGCCTCCGACTTGGCGTAAAAGGCGGCGGTTGTTCAGGACTCAGCTATACGATTAACTTCGATGAAAAAATCGGTCAGTACGACTCCGTGTATGAGATCGAAGGCGTGAAAGTGATTATCGACGCTAAAAGCGCCATATACCTGCAGGGCACGCAGCTGGATTTCCAGAAAGACCTGATGGGCGGCCAATTCAAATTCGTCAATCCCAATGCCAACAAAACCTGCGGCTGCGGAGAATCGTTCTCAGCGTAAATCGTCGCACACAGTGACGGGTGTCGCCCTACGGTCGGTGGTGCGCCCATGCCCCACTGCACAGAGGACCTGTTATGGATCATGCTTCCAAATCAGCCAGTTCTCGCACCGAGCTCCCAATGGCACGGAGCATGTGCTGGCACTGTCAATCTGAGGTCGCGGGCGAGTACTTTTGTGAACGATGCGTAAAGGTCCAGCCGCTCTCTAAGGAACAAGACTACTTCACCTGTCTAGGGCTCCCACGCCTGCTCACTATTGATGCCACCGCCCTCGAGAACAAATTCTATGAGATGAGCCGCTCGTTCCATCCAGATTTTTATCAAACCAAAACCGACACCGAGCGTACCATCAGTCTAGGAAACTCCGCCCTTCTTAATGCAGCGTATCGAACGCTCAAAGATCCCATTCAGCGCGCCGAGTATCTGGTGCGATTAGAAGCCGGATCGGTCAAAGAAATTCGGAATCAACCCCCCGCCGATCTGTTCGAGGAAATCCTCTCGCTGCAAGATGATCTCGAAGAGTTTCGAGCCGCATCCGGTCAACCGTCGGCAGATCTCGCGACATTGCAGGCCAAGCTCCAATCGGATGGCGAGACACTCGAACAGCGGCAGCGGGATATGGAGGCTCGACTCTTGGACCTCTTTGAAACCTGGGACCGTTTGCAGCGCCAATCAGAACCCACGGAACCGATTCGCGCGAAAAAGGAATCCGTTCTAAAAGAGATGCGCGAATTGCTCTCCAACCGAACCTATGTCCGCAACATCGTCAACGACCTCGTCGCAACCGTTGGATAACACCACCCCATGACTCGTATCGTCGGCATCGATCTCGGCACCACGAATTCTCTCATCGCCTACATGGACGGAAACACGCCTACCGTTGTGCCTGGACGAAACGGGCGCACCATGGTTCCATCCGTCGTCGCAATGACCGACAACGGCCTCATTGTGGGCGACGCTGCCAAAGAGCACTTGGTACGAAATCCGGAACGGACCATCTATTCCGTCAAGCGCTTCATGGGAAAAGGCCTAGCCGACGTCCAGAGCGAAGTACCCTACTTCCCTTACACCTTGCACGAACAGGGCGGGGTGATCCGCATCCGCATCGGGGATAAGAGTTATTCTCCCCCGCAGATCTCCGCCATGATTCTCAAAGAACTGAAGCAGCGAGCGGAAAGTCATCTGGGAGAAAGTATTACGAAGGCTGTCATCACGGTGCCGGCCTATTTCAACGACAGTCAGCGCCAGGCAACGAAAGACGCCGGAATGATTGCCGGCTTAGAGGTACTTCGAATCATTAATGAACCGACCGCCGCCTCGTTGGCGTATGGCCTCCAAGAACGAACCCAGGGCACGATCGCCGTCTACGACCTGGGGGGCGGAACCTTCGACATCTCCATTTTAAAGCTGAAAAATGGCATTTTTGAAGTGCTGGCGACGAACGGGGACACCCACTTGGGTGGAGACGACCTAGACCGTGTGATTGGTGAACTGTTCACGAAGGATATTCACGATCAATACGGCATTGACATCAACCTGCATGCCGATGACATGCAACGCCTACGATTGGAAGCAGAGCGGGCCAAGATTCGATTATCGGACGACCTCAAGACTAGCGTGATGCTGAACCTCCCCGACGGCAAAGGCCAGTATCGGCGTGAGTTGACGCGTGACCAATTGGAGGGGCTCACGCTTCCGCTCATCGAACGCTCTCTCGGCCCTTGCCGCATGGCACTAAAAGATGCCGGACTCACGCCTGCGGACATCGATGAAGTGGTGTTGGTGGGCGGTTCAACGAGAATGCCCCTGGTTCGCCAACGTGTGGAAGCCCTGTTTGGAAAACCCCCGCACTCGAATTTGAATCCCGATGAAGTCGTGGCACTGGGCGCCGCCGTGCAAGCCGATATTCTCTCCGGCGGAACGACTGATATGTTGCTCCTCGACGTGACACCGCTCTCGCTCGGAATCGAAACTATGGGCGGAGTGGTGAGTGCGTTGATTCGCCGCAACACCACCATACCGACCAGCGCCAAGGAAATGTTTACGACCTATGTGGACGGTCAAACTTCAGTGGACATCCATATTCTTCAGGGTGAGCGGGAACTGGCAAAGGATAACCGCAGCCTGGCTCGGTTCCAACTGAAGATGCCGCCGCTACCGGCCGGGGTTCCTCGAATCGAAGTCACCTTCCTAATTGATGCCAATGGGATTTTGAATGTCTCCGCTCGAGACGTTCGAACCGACGCGACTCAGTCCGTGGCCGTGAAGCCTTCTTATGGGCTTTCAGATGACGAAGTGGAAAAAATGATCGGCGAGTCATTCCAATTTGCCGCGGAGGACTTCAAGGCTCGCCAGTTGATCGAAGCCCGCAACGAGGCCGAGGCCATCCTTCAGGCGACACACAAAGCGCTTGGTCAGGGCGAGCACTTGCTGACGGCGGACGAATTGGCCACCATCAAGGCTTCGCTAGCCGCCCTGGACCACACCAGGCAGGCGGAGGACCACAAAGCGATCCGCACCCGCATTCAAGACGTAGAAAAATCCACCCATCACTTCGCCGAATTGTTGATGGATACGTCCCTGAAGGAAGCGCTCCAGAACAAGAGTCTTTCGGAGATGACCGAACAGAGTGAGAAAGCCTGAGCGCCCGCAAGGAGTTTCTGAATGGATCTGAAATGGAGCGACACCGAAGAGTTGGCGATTCGCTTAGTTGAGGCCCACCCCACTACCGATCCTCTGACCATCCGCTTTACGGATATGCACGCCATGATCATCGCCCTTCCAGAATTTAAGGACGATCCGAAGACATCGAACGAGCAAACTCTCGAATCGATCCAAATGGCCTGGCATGAAGAGTATCAAGACGCACAGTCTTGATTGGTCAATTGACCACCTCTCCTGCTGACAAACTCAACAGAGCTTAGTACTGAGGAATGGTTCGTATTGCAATTGTCTGGTGCGCTGAGAACGCCCCACAACCACGCGAGGGTAATGGTTCGTCTTCCGGCTAGGGCTCGACGGGAACAGGTGATGGGCTCGGCAAAGAACCTTCCGGGATTTGATCGAGCTTGTAAAAGTCGGTGGCATCGATCTTCGATCCGGC
>JBDTWG010000138.1:0-8763 GCA_040006855.1 Nitrospira sp. | reverse complement strand
TATTAGGCGCGCCGCCAGCGTTCGTTCTGAGCCAGGATCAAACTCTCATAAAGGTTCTACTTGAAATTGGACCCGAGGGCCACCTCTTCAATACACCTTACCTTACTCGTTTCTCGCTCTATTCAGTTGTCAAAGAACCGTTCGCGTTCATCACGCGAGCCGCGCACTCTACTCCGCGGCGCTGGTCTTGTCAAGAGGACCAGGAAATATTTTTTTGATCAGGGTTTCCTGAGAATCCGTCGCGGGGCTTACAACCGCATCGGCCACTAGGCTGGATCAAACGTGCGCTTTTATACCAATCTGGCTTTCCAGAGTCAAGCCTTGCTTTCATCTTTTTATTATCGCAAAGTATTTCCATGGAAAATTGGCTCTCACTAAAACGAAGAAATCTTCTAAAACTCACTGGAATTGGGGCTGTCGCAGGCCTCACCGGCGGGTGCGATGCAGTCGGCTCAATGTTCGGACGGATGTTCGCAATGCCCCCGCGCGAGACCAACTACTTCACACAAAACCAAAAATTCTACGTCGTGAACTATTCTGACTCCCCCTTTAACGTCTCTCGCGATCTTCGCCAGGACCAGTGGCGCCTGTCCGTGAAAGGAGAAGTCAAGAAACCGCTCTCGCTGGATTGGCGTGGGTTGTTAAATCGCGACAACTTTGAGCAGGTCTCGACACTCATGTGCATCGATACTCTCCCCGGGGGGGACAGCCTTGGGAACGCACGCTGGCGCGGCATTTCGTTGAAGAAACTGTTACAGGAAGCAGAGATTGATGAAGAGACCACGCGCGATATTGTCTTTCGTGGAGCGGACGCGTACGACGACAGCATTCCGCTCACACGCGCCATGCAGGACGATGTCATGCTCGCATTTCTGATGAACGGTGAGAAGCTGCCGAAAGAACACGGCTTCCCGCTACGCCTACTTGTACCGGGGCTTTACGGAATTAAGAACGTCAAATGGATTGTGGAAATCGAAGCCTATCCAGGGGATTATCGCGGCTACTGGCAGCGCAAAGGCTGGACCGACGACGGCACGATCAAAACGTTCTCCCGCATCGACTCTCCCGGTCACTACCAGACATTACGCGGTCCCGAGCAGCGATTCCGCGGCATTGCCTTCGGCGGCCCAAACTCTATCAGTAAGGTGGAAATCAGTTTGGATGCAGCCAGAACGTGGCAGTCCTGCGAACTCGAAACGCCCATGTCGACCTATTCATGGGTCATTTGGAACTACACCTGGCGTCCGCCGAAACGCGGCAAATACCAGGTCGCCGTCCGCGCCACCGATAGCAAAGGACAGCTTCAGATTGCTGAGCTCATCCGCCCGCAGCCCGCTGGTTCGAGTGGGCTACACACGATTATTGCGGACGTGGAGAGAGTGTAGCTGAAAGTCCTGCCGATCTACCCCCATGGTTCCGAATAGACTACAAATATTACTACTTACGTAACAAACCTCATCATATGAAGAACAGCGCAAGACCAGCTCGACCACAGAAAGAAGCCTCTGTAAGGCGTCCACCCTGGTCCAGCATCAAGGGCGGGTCGCAGAGATCGTACTCCAGCACATGCGTGCCGAAGGCTGTCTCCTGGGCAATCAGAGTATCTCGATACCGATCCGCCACGGCCAGAGCGGCCCTCGTGAGGATACTGGTGTCGCCGAAATGGAATCTCCAAGGATGTCATGGTCGAGCCACTGAGCTGCATCACGCCATCATCTCATTTATTCGGCGAAATCGAACGTACACTCATGGGCATACTACAATCGCATGACCCTGAACTGTGCCTCTCGCTGCCCCTTGTTCACACAGTGCTATCGATGGGCTTCCCCGGCCTTCGGGCGCAAGTGGAGCACGCGGAGCGGCTGCAGACGCCCGCTGACCCGCTTTGCCTTAAATTCGATATTCACCGCCGCCCGACGACCAATCGAACCTCCATCGCAATCAGAACACCGATCCCAAGATCAGAAGCAGTCGTCCCTTCTTGGCTGAAGGGACAACGGTCCCCGACAAAAAGCTCCAAACCACGCGGACACAGGCGACGATGATCAATCGTTAGAACGTAACAAGTAGATAAGAGAGAGCCTCGCTCTGCCAGGCTTCAAACGGAGGGAAGAACTGAACCAGCGCAATCACTCAACACATAAATAGAAGCAACAACCCTAGCAGCAATACACCAGAGGGTGGAGAGGCGCGCTGACACAAAGTCGAATCGGCCATAGTCCCCGCATTTATGTCGCATCTGAATGCGGACAAGAACAAATGGATTCGTGAAGTATCCTGAGGGCGACTAGGGGCGAGGTGACGATGTGGGGGACAATCGCAGGGCACGTTGAGGTGGTGGCTCTGTTGGTGGTGTGCGACTGGCACGTCCGAGATTGCTTCACTTACAGGCCATCCGTTACCGGCCAGCCGCATCCCCGCGGGCGGTGGAGAAAGTGGTCGCAAACAGCTCGACC
The DNA here is from genome assembly GCA_040006855.1 of Nitrospira sp. Taxonomy (GTDB): domain Bacteria; phylum Nitrospirota; class Nitrospiria; order Nitrospirales; family Nitrospiraceae; genus Nitrospira_A. Next base: position 6,307 of record JBDTWG010000138.1, on the reverse strand, counting down.
ATTGCGCGCACACCTTTCCGGACAGCATCAGAGACTTCATCCTTCGGCCCGTAACCCAGAATAGCTTGGTTCCACAGACTGCCCGGCGTTTTCTGTGTAGTGTAGGACCCCGCAGTACAATCCACATGATAGGCGGCAATGTATTGTTCGCCAACCGTCCAGACCTCGCAGGTGAAAAACCCGAGCTGGTTAAGCCGCTCAGGGGCGTCGGGAGACGGACCACTCGATCCTTCAAGCGCAATTCCCGGCACCCTATTGAGCAATGTCACCCGGGTCACATCAGTCAGCTCGGCACTGCTGATGCCTAGCTTCTCGGCGGTTCCCTGGGTCTGCACCTCTACCGAGACAAATTTCTTGATGTGCCTCATGTCGGCCACGGGCACGGGATCCGGATTGGCTCCCAGCGCAGACACCGCAGGCACGAAACTGGCGCCACACAGCGCCAGCAATGCGAACCCCCTGCTCACCGCCCTGGTCTGTGACCACATCGTCAATCCCCCGTCCTGTAGAAGCGATTCAGTGATTCCACCCGTTTCACGCCCTCGTCTGATCTCCTAAGGCGGACTCTCCGGACCAACCCCGCGGTAGAAGCATCATGTTCGTGGGCTTCGCGACGTAGCGTGTAAATTGTGGGGCCCATCTTAATCCTCTTCGTTCCTTTTTCCAACGCACCGCTGATCAGGTCACGACTACTCCACCGCACGCTCAAGGAGTTTCCCCACCGGATCGAGCCGGGCAGCAGACACCTCCGGCAGCCCATGCCGTACATGCAACAAGCTGGGGGCGTTGTACGTCAGCCACACGCGGCCGGCCCGATCTTCCCACGCCAACGCCTTCATCGGTAGATCAATCGCCACCGTCGGCTTTTCCACCATAAGCGCCGTGCCGCCTTTGGGATTCCCGAAGATCAGCAATTCCGTGGGTAGCATCTCCAATCCAACTTTCCTCGCCTCTTCCGCGTGGTTGATGCGGACAAACAGTGTCATGCCCTTGTCGGTGACGACCTTCCCGATCCGATCGATTGTCTCAGACACGGAATACCTGCTCGGCTTGGTAATCACGGTGCTGTCGGCATGGGATGGGGAAACGGCAACCGACAGCCCTAACAGCAGGCCACCTAAACCGACTATGATTCGATCAATCGCTTTCATTCGAAACCCTCCTCCAGGCCCTGCATTAGGCGCCTGTACCCTACATCGAGCGATACATCTCGTCGGCCTGTTTCGTCGTCAGCTCCCGCCACTGACCGGGCAGGAGATCTCCCAACGTGATCGGGCCGATCGCGACCCGCACCAACCGCAAGGTCGGGTGGCCCACTGCGGCAGTCATACGTCGCACCTGCCGATTCATTCCTTCGCGCAATGTGAGTTCCAGCCAGGCGGTGGGGACCCGCTTTCGGAATCGAATCGGAACTGGCCGGTCCGGCAACTGCGGTGGCGCGTCCAAAAGACGAGCCTGCGCAGGTCTCGTGCATGTCCCGTTGACAACCACCCCCTTGCATAAGCGTTCCAAGGCGGCCGCATCAGGAACTCGTTCCACTTGAACCAGATATACTTTCGGGTGATGGTGTTGCGGATCAGTTATCCGATGAGCCAGCGAGCCGTCCGACGTCAGCAGCAGCAGCCCTTCGCTGTCACGATCAAGCCGACCGGCTGCATACACGCCGGGAACATTGATATAGTCGCCCAGTGTCGGACGCCCTTCCGGATCAGTAAAGCAAGGCAACACATCATAGGGCTTATTAAACGCAAGAGTGCGAGGGCTGGAATGAACTGTCATAGGAGAGCGGTTCTCAATATCGCTTCAATGCCAGGCGAAATAGCACAATACCACTAGACTATAGGCCGGAGTAAGGAGGCGGAAGAGGGATGAGAGTAATGAGCGATGCGGGACTGATCGATGTCGGGTGGTCAATCGAGACGCCTGAACCGGGCCGCATATTCTTCTTGTGGCATCGGTGTGCTAAAAAAAGTGGATTTACTCTGATTCATGATGCGGGTTCTGACAAGCAGCGTGCCGTCCCCTTCCACCGTTAACTCCTGCGCAATGTTGGAAATGTTGCGGAGCGGCTCCGGATCCTCGCCTCCCTCGAAACGAGTTCGATAAATCGTGATGTGATTGCGGTTGCAGGTCACGCGATCCTCCGGCTGCAAGTCCAGTTGATGGGCCGTGACTGCGCCATCATGGCGGTTGACCAATTCCAGCGTGTCGTCGTGCAACAGCTCCACCCGTACCGCATCCTGCAGAATATCGGCAGGCGCCGCCACACCAAGCATGGCGTTCAGAGTCAACTTGCTGTTCCGGTTCCGATAGAAATCCACCATGCCCGGCAATGCTTCGCCGTTCAGTTCGTAGATCCCGCCGATCTTCGGGCATTCCGGCGCCGCCAAACTAGGCTTTAAGTTCACACTCGGTGGCAAACCAGTGGGCGCCTGACACCCTTGAAGTAGGGTAATCAGCCCGAAACTGGTGAATGTGGTCAGGGCGAACCTGCGCAAAGAAACCATACAAGTCATCATAAGCTAAGTGTAACGAACCTATCCAAGGCATGTCTACTCCCGCTATGGACCCGGTCACGACACCGGTGCCTATCCAGTGTCGATGGAGCCGTCATCGACATCCAGGGCTTAATGTGCGTAGCTTGACTTGATGCTTCCCTTGAGTCAGGTTGCCGATACACAGGCGCATCATATCTCACGCAAGGAGTTCGACCATGCGATGGGGCGGTCAACGGGAAAGCCAAAACATTGAGGATCGCCGGGGGATGGGTCCGGCCAGATCGGGCGCCGGCATTGGATTGGGCGGGATTGTGGTCATTCTTGCAGTGAGCTTTCTGACAGGGACCAATCCACTCACGCTCCTGAATATGATTAACGGAGTACAGGATATCACCACGTCTTCAGAACCAGACCGAGCAGGACCAAGGGGTGCGCCCAGCGATAGCCTCGGCAAGTTTGCCTCCGTCGTCCTCGCCGATACGGAAGACACCTGGAGAGAACTCCTGCCGACAATGGGCCGTGCCTATCAAGACCCACAACTGGTGTTGTTCACCGGGGCGGTGCGATCCGCATGCGGCACGGCCTCCTCCGCAGTCGGCCCCTTCTACTGCCCTGGTGACGGCAAGGTCTATTTAGACCTGTCTTTTTTCCAGGAAATGGCCGAACGGCTCGGCGCACCCGGCGACTTTGCCCAGGCCTATGTCATTGCCCATGAGATCGGACACCATGTCCAGAATCTCCTCGGTGTCGCTGAGAAAGTCACTCGGATGCAGCAACGGGTTTCCACTACGGAACGCAACGCGCTCTCAGTTCGCATGGAACTCCAGGCCGATTGTTTCGCCGGTGTCTGGGGTTACCATGCTCAGCATAGGCGCAATCTCATCGAGCCCGGCGATTTCGAAGCAGGCCTAGCCGCAGCCGCGGCCATCGGAGATGATCGTTTACAAACGATGTCGCAAGGGCATGTGCAACCCGAAAGCTGGACCCACGGCTCATCGGAACAACGCAGGACGTGGCTACGTCGGGGACTCCAATCCGGCGATCCTCATGCCTGCGATACCTTTACCGACGGGCGCTCCTAGCTCACTTCATTCCCAAAAGAGGTGTGCATGAGTCCCCTCGATCTGTTCAAATCAAAGACCGCGTCTAATCCGCGTGACGCCTTCATCTCGGAACCACCGTGGAAAGCAAAGACGGTCTTGGCATCTGGCATGGCCACCCTAGCCGGTATGACCGGCCGGATGTCCGATATCGCTTCTCCGGCTCTGGCGCGATTCGGTGGAAGTTATATCGCGGGAGTTTTCATCGGCTGGGCTTTTCGGCGATTCGTCAAGCTTGTCCTTGTCACCGGCGCCTTCACCATTGCCGGCATGGCCCTGATCAAGAATGTCGGTTGGTGTACCGCCGACTGGGGAACACTCGAACGACACATCACGCGCAATTTCGCCGCCATCTAGCATGGAGTCGAAGGGGTGAAACAGTTCCTGACGAGTTATTTGCCGTCAGCTGGCGCTGCGGCCGACGGCATGTTTCTGGGGTTCAAAAAAATGAGCAGGAAAACAGCCGTCCATCGCACGTGAAGCAGAAGCGGCTGTTGATGATTCAATTGAACCTTGTATAGTACTGGGAGGGACGACATCTGTTTCGCGCTTCACAGATGTCGAAAACACTGCCGATGTTGACATGAGCAACCAGCTAGAATCCAATGCTGATGCCCCCGCCACTGCGGCTACCCCCACCGACACCGACCCCGCCGAACACCCCCCACCACGGCCCATGGGAGAGTGGGTCCTCAGCCCGACGGGCCTCCCATCGATGCAGATGTTTTACATCGACGGTCGGATAGCGATAGTCCGCCTCATCCATCTTCTCAAGCACCCCACCGGTCACCTCGCCGACGATCGTCACTCTGGTGCCGTCCGCAATTGTGGCAGGATCGAGAAATTCTTTTTGCCATGCGAAGAACCGCCCTTTGGATTCCGTGCGGTCGGTCACTGGCCCTTGGTCATCATTCAACGGTAGTTGCAATATCTCCAGCTGAGTACCGCCCTTCATCGCCTTCGCCTTCAGCACCTCCCCGCCCAGTACCAGCACCTTGCCGCGATAGGAATCGGGCGACTCCAGGATCTGACTGAATGTCACGGCCTTGTCGATCTGTGGTTCCAGTGGTTCAGGAATAATCGAGGTGGATGCGCAGCCAGCCAGTAGCACCAGCATCGTCACTAAAAATCCTTTGTAGGTGCAACACAGCATATTGGCAGTATAGCCCAGCCCCATGGGCGATGCCATGGCAGTGAGCGGCTTTCGACCGACCTCACGCCAGCAATCGAACGACATTCCCACCAGGATCGGCTCTGGACTATACTAAGTGCCTGACGACATTCTCACGAAAGGAACGGTTTCCCTATGTCGCTCGCATCAGCTCGTTCTCCCCATCACATCGTGCATTCTGCGGTACTCATGATGGCCTGCGTGAGTCTTGCAACAGGACTCTTCTCCATCGAGGCTGAGGCCGCCATCGATGCCGCGGCCCTCGACCGGGCAAAACTGGCCACCATCGGCGTGCTGGAAGACACGCAGGATCAACGCACCCCGGACAAACCCGGAAAGATTCTTGTACGTGGCACCGGCTTTCATCTCCGCGACGGCTATATTGTCACCGCCCGGCACGCCGCGGAAAAACAGGATGTCACAACCGGCACCGTCATTCAGAAACAGATCCATATCCTGACCACCGATCTTCACGAAATTCCGGCCGATCTGGTCGGCGACAGCGCCTTCATAGACGTCGTGGTCTATCGTGTTGCCGAGGCACATCGTGCCAAGCTCCTCGCGGGTGTCTCGTTCGCCCCTGGTGACGTTCAGCCGGGGCAGGATGTCTTCACCGTGGGCTATCCCATGGGCTGGGGCCCGACCATGTCCTTCGGACACCTGGGCAACACCAATACCTTCCTCCAAACGGTAGACACGCGGTTGATTCAAGCCGATGTGGCTGCCTGCAGCGGCAACTCCGGCGGCGGGCTCTTCAACGACAAGGGCGACGTGGTCGGCATCATGCACGCCATCATCCAAACCGAACGCGACGATTCCACCGCCCGCTGCAGTCGTATGGCTTTTGCCATCCCCGCGAGACTTGCCGAACGGATTGTCACCGCCGCGCTGGAAGGGAAACCCCTGGCCTTCTCAAGAATGGGCATTCATATGGTAGCGGTGAAGGACGGGACCAAGTGGCGGATGGCGGTCAAGGACGTGATGGAACCAGCGAAATCAGCCGGCATCCAAAAGCACGACATCATCATCGCCGTGGAGGATACCGAGATCGACGATGCCGCTCATCTGAAGAATTATCTCATCGAGCGGACAACACCGGGCCAGAGGGTTGCAGTGAAAGTCCGCCGGATCGATACGAATCTGACGTTCACCGTCACGCTGGGAGGGGGTTAGAGGTGAGAGCAAGAAGACCGAACTCAGCACACCACGCATAGCCGAACCGTCAGAAGGAATCACCCCGGCAACGCTTGGTACCAGCCGTTGGCCTGGGCGAGAACGATGCGGCGGTCGAAGAGGGTGCTGAGGTGGTCGTTGGTGAGCAGGGCTGATTTCAGTCCATCGGCATGAATCTGTCCGCCTTTCAGGAAGATCACGCGCTCAATCTCAGGTGGAATTTCATGCAGATGGTGCGTGACGAGCACGAGGGTCTTGCCCTTGCGGATCTGTACCCGCACGAGATCCAGATACTGGAAACAAGATTTGAGATCGAGTCCGCTGGTCGGCTCATCCAGTACGAGTACCGGTGGATCGTGGACCAA
>JBDTWG010000137.1:0-8781 GCA_040006855.1 Nitrospira sp. | reverse complement strand
CTGACAAATCCCGGACCCGTTTCGACTTCCGCCGCCCGCACGATACGGTCCATCACCTGCACCACTTCGACCGGATATTGCCCGACGGCCGTTTCAGCGGAGAGCATGACGGCGTCGGTCCCATCGAACACGGCATTGGCCACATCCGAGGCTTCGGCCCTGGTCGGCCGCATGTGTTGCGTCATCGACTCCAGCATTTGCGTGGCGGTAATCACCAGCCGACGATGGCGATTGGCGGTCGCGATAATGCGCTTTTGCAGCACCGGCACCGCTTCCGGGCCCAATTCCACGCCCAAATCCCCCCGCGCCACCATCACGCCGTCCGCATGGGCGAGGATGGCCTCCAGCTCCGTCACTGCTTCCTGCCGCTCAATCTTGGCGATCACCGGCACATCCCCGCCGCAGTCGGCGATCAGTTGTTTGGCGGAAATAATGTCTTCTGCTCCACGGACGAACGAGAGGGCGATATAGTCGACGCCCTGCGCCACGCCGAATCGCAAATCTTCCCGATCCTTGTCCGTTAATGTCGGCGCGCTGACGATCGTGCCGGGCAGATTCATGCCTTTGTGAGACGTTACGCGCCCACCCGCTATGACCGTGCATTCTACTGTGCCATCGACAATCCGATCCGCCTTCAACTCCACCAACCCGTCATCGATGAGTATTCTGGCGCCCGGCCGGATGTCTCGGGTCAGCGCGTGATAGGTGACGGGTATTTCCCGGGCCGCGGCATTCTCGATGACCGTCCGGGCGCCGAGTTGCCCCCCGGAACGCAACGCCATCGTTCGCAACCGCACCGTCTGTCCCGCGAGAAGCTCCAGCCCGACGCCTGGAATATCGCCGACGCGAATGCGCGGACCTTGGAGATCCTGAATAATCGCGACCGCGACACCCTGCCGGTCGGCTGTCTCACGGATGACCTTGATCGCATGCCCATGTGATTCGTGCGTGCCATGAGAAAAGTTCAATCGAGCCGCATTCATTCCACTCTGTATGAGCTGCTCGAGGACGTCCGGACCATCGCTCGCGGGACCGATGGTGCAGACGATTTTTGCTTTTCGCATGGTTCAGTTCTTCTGTCTTGACAAGAGATGCCTGGCACACCATCTTGTACATGAACGGTGAGACTCGCGTTCTAGATCCGGTCGGCACTGGCGTCATTCTAACAAACACATACGCGTGCCGCAAAAGAACATCCACATACCGGACGAAGAAAAGCGGCGCACATCTCATTAAAATCTGCTTATAAACCAGCATCCAACGAGGCATCTCATGAGTGCATCGGACACGTTGCCGACTGAACAATTGGATTTTGTCACGATCGACGGCTTGCTCGCCTATGGAGAACTGCTCGCTCAGCGAACCTCCGGCGACCGATATGTCCTGCCGCCTTCCCCGCCTCCCACCACCGATCGGCGACGACGCGCAGAGGAAGCGACCACACGCATCCGGACGTTTATCCAAGGGCTGCCGGCCGGACTGCCCAGCGCCGAGGCCTATCGTACCGTCCGGCGCGAATTGATCGCCGATGCCTGCGGAGGGGATCCGCTGGTCTTCTATGCCGCCTGGAACCTGCTCCTGGCACGCGGAGAACTGGCGCCGCTGTATCGGGCGCCGATCGGGGCCACCCAAAAACCCGCCCATCGACGCCCGGTCGCCATCGTGCCGCGCGCCAACCTGACGCCCCAGTTGGCCGAAGGACGCATCGTCTTGGATTTGGGCGATGACCGGTTTTGGCTGCTTCCTCGGGATCTGGGCGACCGCACGTTGTTTTTCACGATGCGTCATGGCGTGTCGGAAGTCGAAAGCAAGACTCACCGGGTGGGACGCCGGCTCGCGAACGTCTTGGATACTGAGCGTGGCGTTCCCAGAGCGGAAGCAGTTGGAGCGGCATTGGCCAAAATGGTAGGCGTGGTCGGCCAACAACTCGGCTATCTCAAACTCCACAACTATCTGGATCCCCACACGTTCCTGCATCTGATCAGTCATAGTCCGAACACGGAACAACTCTGCCGGCGGATCACGAAAGCTCTGATGCCCGATGGAGCTGATGCCGTTCACCCCCACCATGAAGCGACGCTGGAGTCGCAAGACTTCGGCTGGGTGACCGGCATGGAAAAACAAGCGGAAGTCGAAGCGGCCGCACAGGCCTTCGGAGTCGATGCCAAAACCGCCAAGCGCCTGATCAAACATCCCTTCTACAGTTATCCCGGCGGGCATTCGTTTTTCGATCTGTATGTCGACGTGATCGACGGCCTGCATCGGCTGGGTCACTCACACCCAGGCCAGGTGCTCTGCCTCTATACGCACAGCTCCACGCTGCGCGCCTTGCGCATCTATCTCGATCCGCGCCCCTTCCGTGAAGCCTTTTCCGAGTTTGGAGAATATAAGGAAGGCCAGGACAATGTCGTGCTGCTCACCTTGGAAAACGGCAAACTCTCCGGCTACTCCACCGCCGTCGGCTTGATTGAAAGCGACCGGGTGGCCCGTGAGGCATGGGTCACGATTGAACGGGAGCGAAGCCAGCGCGTCACGCTCAAGCCGCGACGTATCAAGCGTCTGATCGCGCTGGTGTCGGGTGGTGATTTCGCGGGAGGCGGGGCCGCCTTGAAAGAATTGCGCGTCACGGGGAACCGGTTCGGCCTGGATGTCTTCTTCGTCCGACACGGATTTCTCGGTTTGGCCAACAATTGGATCGATGCGGTCACTGAGGAAGACACACGCGGCATGAGCAGCCACGCCAGCAGCCCCATCGGAAGCAGCCGCTTCGAAGATTTCAAAGACGAGCAGGTGCAGCAAGCCGCCATGCACTCACTGGCCCCCTATCGCGACGACTCTGCACTCATCGTCCTGGGAGGCGACGGAAGCTTGCGCGGCGCGCGAGCGATTTATGAAACATTCGGGATGCAGGTCGTCGGCATTCCCGGCACCATCGACAACAATATCGCGGGCACGACCTCACTGGGGTTTCATTCCGCCGTCGCGCTCGCGAATCAATCCATCGAATCCCTCAAGGCCACCAGCGCCGCGATGGGCAGCATTTTCTTTGTCGAAGTGATGGGCGCCGGGTCCGGCCATCTGGCGCTGGCCTGCGCCTATCAGGCTCGGGCGGAAGGGATTCTCGTGAATGAGCATCCCGATCCCGATGCGTACATCGAGGAGATTGTCCTCGGAACTTTGAAACACACATTGGGCGTGCCCAACAAGAGCCACATCTTTGTGGTGGCGGAGCGGACACCCCATCGGCATCACCGGGAAGGCGGCGTCCATGGCTTGGTGGAATATGTCGCCAATACCATCGCGAAATGGCCGCAGCGTCGTGGGAAATCCGTCCACTATTCGTTGACCTCAGCCACCAAGGCGACGATTCTCGGGCATACACTCCGAGGCGCTCCGCCGACCCCGGAAGATAAAATGATCGCCCAACATCTCGCTTATGAAACCGTGCGCCGTCTCGTCGAACAACCAGAAAGCATCGTCGGCTGTATGGTGGCCTACCGCGATTCACACACCCTGGAGACAATTCCGCTGCATGCCCTGGCGCCCAAGCCGTTCGACTGGGAACTGTTCACCCGCATGCATGGGGCAGAGCTGACCATCGAGAAATCATGAGGTGCGCATGACATCAGTCCGACTCCCCAGGGCCTACGTTGACCCCTCCCATGCGACATGTTAGGGTCGTTGCCTGTGGAAGCGAGAGGCGTTATTCACTATGCCTGTTCGAGACTTCACCCGTGTTGTCTTGTGGCTGTGCGCCACTGTCCTTCTTCACCTCGGCGCCGCCTTCGCTGGGGCACCGGGTTCGACGCTCCAGGACACCCCAGCCCCGATACTCACTCCTGCCCCCGCCCAAATTCCGCAGTCGGAGAACGGATCGGTACGGGCCGGACCTGACACGGATTCATCGGGTCTCCAGGAAGTCATTCCTCCGTCGGCTCGGGACACGTTGAAGGCGCTTGAAGCGCGACATGGCGACCCGCTGCCGGGGTACGTCGGAGGCCGCGCCTTTCAGAATCGCGAACGCGTACTCCCGCGTGGTCGCTATCGGGAGTACGACGTGCATCCGAAGGTGCCGGGGAAGAATCGCGGCGCCGAACGAATCGTCATCGATCAACGCACTGGCAAGGCCTATTACACAGCGGATCACTACCGCTCATTTATTCCGATGAATTGAGGACACATGTCGATCATTGCGCTCCAATCGATCAAAAAGCCCTGGGCGCATCTCTTGGTGCATGCCGAAGGAGACGCTCTCGACAAGATCCTCTCGGTGCCGGCGCACTTCGCGGTGAAGACCGTCTCGGGCAAGAAATGCAAAACAAAGGCAGGACTGCTCGACGAATTCAGCCGCGTCTTTTCCTTTCCGGAATACTTCGGTCACAACTGGGACGCCCTCGAAGAATGTCTGGCCGATCTCGACTGGCTGCCGGCCAAGGGCTATCTCGTGGTGGTAACCGATGCCGATCAAGTGCTGACGAAGCCCGACGAGGAGGACGATTTCGAAACCTTCGTCGAGATTTTAAGCGAAGCCGGTGAAGCCTGGAGTCTCAAGGAGTCCGACGAGCCTACGGGAGACGGTCTCCCGTTCCACGCCGTCTTGGCCGTCACGGATCGTCATAAGCACACGCGCCACAATTGGTTCGCGCCGCCGTTGGCGATGGAACGCAAAGCCGGTACAGCTCCGCCACTGAAGGGGTCGAAAAAGTCGGCCCGTAAGTGACGCCACCGTTCCACTACGAAGGAGGTCAGCATGGGACTCTTCGATCAACTCGGTCAGGCAGCCGCAGGCATGATGGGAAGCGGCAACCAAAACCCCTTGATGCAGGCCGCGATCAGCCTGCTAGGACAGACCAGCGCGGTGGGCGGACTTGCCGGTCTTATTCAGGCCTTTCAGAAAAACGGTATGGGAGAGATCGTGAATTCCTGGGTCGGCACGGGCAAAAACCTGCCGATATCGCCCGCGCAAGTTCAGCAGGGATTGGGCGGTGATCTGCTGAAGCAACTCGCGTCCCAGGCAGGGCTCAGTTCGGAAGCCGCCAGCGGTCAACTGGCGAATCTCCTTCCCGGCTTGATCGATAAGCTGACACCGGACGGCAAGCTGCCGGACACGAACCTGATAGAACAGGGGTTAAACCTCTTGCGAGGAAAACTCGGGTAGGATGCGTCTAACAGAGAGAGAGCAGTCGGCCCATCAATCGCTGCCACCTCCACCGGGTGAGTCCCCAGCGGAAGTCGTTCATGCGCGAGAGCAACCACCGTCTTGAATCGACGACCTGCCCCACACTCGCACTGAGCGAGATGAAATGATCCCCACAGAGCCCATGCGTTTCGCTGGGATCATTCAGCGGTAGTTTCTCGCGTAGGAACGCAGGTTTACCGTCTCGTACGCACCACGCACACAGCACTTTCACAGCCTGACTCCATTCCCCGTGTGTTCGACCGTCGACCCTACAGGGCGCAAGAGTCGCACCATGAATGCCACTATGAAACACCCGTAATACTTTCATGAGGATAACACATGTGCTCGCAACCGGTTTGCCTCACTTCAGCCTCGAATTGCGTGACATTACGGCAATCATTGACGCTTTTTGTCTCCACTAGATGAATAGCCCCACGCCGCAATGTCCTGCTCATCATGCGTCGACGCGGCGATTACAACTTGCGATACTGTGGCAACGTCGGATCGGTGCTCGATGGAAAAGGTCATTCCTAGTAGGCGGCAGCAGTGGATGGCATCCGACGAATGAGAACCGTTTCGTGGCGCGGCAGGAACGAATCGCCGTTGCAAGGAACCAGCGGGTCATGACCGACGCCCATCTGTTGGAGATGAAAGTCACAGATGCCGTGGGTTTCTCGCGCATCGGCTAGTGGAGCCTTTTCCCGCACGAACGCCGGCCGCCCCTCCTCCTTGCACCATGAACAGATGACTTTCATCGAATCCTCCTACGCAGTGATACCCGGTATTCAGCAAGAGCCACGCCAGTCGCTGCGCAGTTGATAAGTTGTGAAATTTCGAAGCAAAAGTGATCTTCTTCCCTCACGAACCGTCCCTGCTGTATCTCATGAGATACCTGCTCGTATCGAATCCTATACAAGCATGTGTGGCGCTGACTGTTCGCTCTATAGGGCCCGGCTGTCGCGCATCGCTCCAGCGCCCGCCGCAATTGACCGGTTTGAATTTCCCATGGTAGGTTGGCGCCCCAACTCACTGGCTTGATGAAAGAGGCCCATGAAAACACAACGATCGGAACAGCTTTTCGCAGAGGCGCAACAGATTATTCCCGGCGGGGTCAATAGCCCGGTTCGAGCCTTTCGCTCGGTGGGCGGACAACCTCGTTTCATCGCTCGTGCCAAGGGCTCGCATCTGTATGACGTCGACGGTAACAGCTACATCGACTACGTGCTGTCATGGGGACCGATGATCCTTGGCCATGCGCCCGCTACGGTGACCAAGGCCATTCAACAGGCTGCCGCGAACGGAACCAGTTATGGCGCGCCGACCGAGTTGGAAATCCTGCTGGCCACAATGATTCGCGAAGCCCTGCCCTCCATGGAACAGGTACGGCTGGTTAGTTCAGGCACTGAAGCCGTCATGAGCGCCGTCCGTCTCGCCCGCGCCTATACGAAACGCGACGGCATTCTCAAGTTTGAAGGCTGTTACCACGGCCACAGCGATTACCTGCTGGCGAAAGCCGGATCTGGCCTTGCCACCTTAGGCATTCCCGACTGTCCCGGCGTGCCGGAAGATTTCACGAAGCACACGTTGACGGCGCCCTATAACAATGTTCAGGCGCTCGAGCAACTCATTAAGAAACATGACCGGCAGCTGGCCTGTGTCATCGTCGAGCCGATCGCCGGAAACATGGGGGTGGTCCCACCTTCGCCGGAATTCCTGCAGGCCCTGCGCAAACTGACCGATGCCCACGGCATGCTGCTGATCTTCGATGAAGTCATCTCGGGATTCCGCGTGCAATACGGCGGCGCGCAAACGCTCTACGGCATCAAGCCCGATCTCACGATCCTGGGGAAGATTATCGGCGGGGGCCTTCCGGTGGGAGCCTACGGGGGTGCGAAGGACATCATGAAAATGATCGCTCCGTCCGGGCCGGTCTATCAGGCAGGAACGTTATCAGGCAATCCCCTGGCCGTCACGGCAGGCATTGAAACGTTGAAGCGCTTGAAGAAACCTGGTGTCTACGAGCAACTGGAACAGCGGTCGGCTGCGTTGGCCGAGGGGCTCGGAAAGGCCGCGAAAAAAGCCGGGGTGCCGCTCACGCAAACTCGCGTCGGCTCGATGATGGGTGCCTTCTTTGCGCCGGGACCGGTGGTGGATTGGGGATCAGCCAAGAAATCAGATACGAAGGTTTACGCGAAGTTCTTTCACCAGATGCTGGATGCGGGCTTTTACTTTGCCCCGTCACAGTTTGAAGCCGCGTTCATGTCCCTGGCCCATACGCCGCGAGACATCGAACGCACCATCAAGGCTGCCGAGGCCGCGTTCAAAAACCTGTAGCGCCATCGCCCACCGCACGAAACCGCGTTTGTATGCTACCCGCTCGTATCGAAACCGATACGACAGGCGTCGATTCGGATACAGCCAAGGTCTGGGGATGGCTCCCGATCAGCACGGCAGGATACTCAAACCGGCCCCCGGCAAGGCCGCCACACGCGAGGATCCCTGACGCATACCCTGGTGGTAGACTGAGAATCCGAGCGATGCGAGCCCACTGTCGGAGGCCGTTTTCAGCATCCTGCTCTATTCGTCGTCGTCCTCGTCCTCCGCATCTAACACTTCCTGCCGCTTCTGCTCTTCCATCGCATTGTGCAGGAGCATGCGGACAAACATTGAATAGAGCGAGCCTTTCTCCAAGGTCCCGCCGGGTGGAATCGCGATCTTGCCTTCCTTGATCATGCGATCCATCCAGGCCTTCTGATCCGGAGCGATCAAGATCGGCACCTCGACCAGCCCCACTTTTCCAAACATATCCATGAGCTAAACCTCCGTGAATCGTCGTTCGTCGCTCGTATCTCGCGGGGAACGGCCAGCCGGGGAATCTTCCGGAGAGCTACCCTTCACGAGATACGCTACGTGTCGGGCATTTGAGCACGCGGTTTTTCGGCTTGTCAACCGCGGGATACCTGCGGCGTGGCTATGGCATGGAGCGTGCTTCCCTCGTCAGCAGCGAAACGGAGGACGCATCACATGTTGCCGATGGCCATATATAGCTCCCGCCTCTTGAGCCGGTTAACCCTGCTGCTCCTAGTCGCCTCTCCTACCACACAAGCCGTCAGCGCAGTGGAAGAGAGCCGTTCTACGCTACACACCTATACTCCAACAGTCCCGAGCGATCCGAGTCCGTTCCAATGCAACGACTGTTGGGGGCTGAAGCCGGAAGAACGCCAACCGCTGCCCCAGCATCAGGCGCAACGGTATCGACGCGGGCACCATGAGCGAGGCCCCCGCCCGCACAAGAATCCTTTCGCAAAGAAATCGCATTCAGGTGGCAGTCATTTCCGCCTGCTCCCCCACTATCATCTGGAGCAGGAGCAGCCGGGGCACAGCGTCGAGCGGCAACTGGTTCGCGCAATCGATGGAGACACGCTTCGCTACGGCCCCGACCGCATTCGCATCCGTGGCTACAACGCCCCGGAACGATCGGAACCGGGCGGCCTCGAAGCGACCCTGCGTCTCCAACAGCTTTTGCACGAGGGCGAGATCAGCATTGTCCCCCACGGCCACGACGTCTATGGCCGAACCCTCGCCGATGTCTTCGTGAACAG
>JBDTWG010000136.1:0-8864 GCA_040006855.1 Nitrospira sp. | reverse complement strand
CAGCAAATTCTCCCGCGTCATTCGCGACCGCGGTTCCGACCATGGTTCCTTCCTGGTCCTTCACTTCCACCGTCGCTTGTGGTGCACGACGGAGATCCTGATTTTGAACCGTTCCCACAATCATGCGTTTCGGAGCCACCGTCGGTTCCTGTGCGTGAACCGGTAAGAATCCATACAGACTTGCCCCGAGCACCAACCCCACACAGAGTTGATCCCATGTTCTGACCGACCGAACCATGCGAGCCTCCTCAATAATCTCGTGTTCTGGCGCTAGCCCAGGACAATGCCAGGGCGCGCCACGACACACGAGTAGCCTAGAGAAAAACGGGGGTTGTGGTTAGGCGCGAGGTGGTGCTCGTGAGGTTCTGGTGGTCGCGAGCGATTGAGAACTGAGGAGCGACTGATGAATGCTGGGCGGTGGCCCTTTAACGAGGAGCGCGCAGGTCGCGGGCACATCACCCACCAAGGAATGGCCGGTGTGATACTGCACCCACTGACAGAGGTCGGTCTCGGAATGTTCGTGGCCGTCGTGGTCGGCCGCCGCCAGCTCGTGATGGATCTCCAAGGCCGCGGCGAATGGCGCCATCGCGAGCAGCATGCAAGCAAGGAACAGGGCAACCGCCCGTCGGTATTTGATCTGTGCGTGACGATGGCCCATTGAAATTCAGATAATCGTTGGTCTGCGATGGACGGCGTGTGTTGTAGCAAAGCCCCAACGTGAAAGCAAGAATGCCCCTAGGTTGCTCCCTCCCTGGACTTTCCGCACCATTTTCGCTATGTTGATCGATACGCCTCATTCAGGGAATGAGTTTGCAACCCATTCCCAAAGGGACCACTATGACCAGGCCGATCGATAATCAGCACGTCATCGAGATCAAGCCGCTTCCCTCGCCGCGCGAAGTCAAAACACGTCTCCCCATTACCGACGAGGTGGCGGAGTTGGTATTTCAGACGAGGCAGGCGATCCGCAATATCCTGCATGGCCGTGATATGGAACGTTTGATTGTGATCGTCGGCCCCTGCTCGATTCACGATCCGGACGCAGCCTATGAGTACGCCGATCGCCTCAGGCCGGTCGCCGAGGCCGTTCGAGACAAGCTTCTCGTCGTCATGCGCACCTATTTCGAAAAACCTCGAACGACCGTGGGCTGGAAAGGGTTGATCAACGACCCCCACCTCGACGGCACCTGCGACATTGCGCAAGGCATTCAATTGGCCCGCACTATCCTTTTGAACATCAATGGGAAAGGCCTCCCCTGCGCGACGGAATTGCTTGACCCGGTGACGCCTCAATACCTCGCAGACCTGTTGAGTTGGACCGCTATTGGCGCTCGAACCACCGAGAGTCAGATCCATCGTGAAATGGCCAGCGGCCTCTCGATGCCGGTCGGGTTTAAGAACGGCACCGAAGGCAGTTTACAAGTCGCGATCAACGCCATGATCACCAGCCGGAGCCCGCACCATTTTGTCGGGGTGAACGCCGACGGCATGACGTCCATCATTAAGACCACCGGCAATCCAGACCATCACATTGTGCTCCGTGGCGGCGGCGGTCGCACCAACTACAGCGTCGAGGATATCGCCCGCGCGGAAGGCGCCGTGGCAACCGAAGGCCTGGCTCGCGGCGTCATGGTGGACTGCTCCCATGATAATTCCGGCAAGAACCACCAGCGCCAGGTCGAAGTCGCCGGCGATGTTCTGAAACAATTTCAACAAGGCCGGCGCTCCATCATGGGTGTCATGCTTGAAAGCCACTTGCAGGGTGGCCGACAAAGCTGGGATCCAAACAAAGCTCTGACCTACGGAATGTCGATCACCGATTCTTGCCTGGCCTGGGACGATACCGAAGCCCTTCTCTATGGAATGGCCGACTCGTTGACGACGAAGGCAGTCTAGGCCCTACACACACCCATTCCAGTTTTCACCCGACGTTTCTTTTCCATTCACCAGGTCCCCCTTCTTGACGGTCAATGTTTGTCGGCCTCTGCCGCCTCACAAGCACCGTCCACACCCTGCCCTGATTTCCCTCTGTATTATTGTGTGTCCTTTGCCTGGAGCAATCGGCTAGACTATAAGATATTCTTTCACGCCTTCAACCGCCGCTTTCGATCTGCGTTAAGGCTCGGATCGAAACGTCCGAAACCGCCGACCTTCGAATCGTCGTTTCAACGGTGACTCCTTGGGCTACAGAGCCATTTTGTGCCCTCTTACATGACCCCATTGCGACGGCCGCACGGGCCTAGGCCGGTTCCTCGCCTTCGTCCGGCTGACCATATCGTAATTTCGACCGAAGGGAATTTTGAATTTGAAGATGAGCACCAACAGCATCCTTGATAGCTGGCGTCAATTGACGGGCCACCTCCGTGGAACCACTGAGATAGAGCAGTATTCCGGTGAAGAGCCGCCGTTGCGATCGGAACTGTTCAGCGCCGAGCAGATGGAACAGCATGGTAAGACACTCGCGGGGTTGCACAGAGTGAGTTCGGAGCACGAGCCCGATCCATTGCTCTCTCGGCTAGCGGAGAATGAAGCCGTCTTGTTGGACGTGCGTAATCTGGTGGCTGAGGCGGTCAAGGGAAGCCGACGCATTACACCCGCCGGGGAATGGTTGCTGGATAACTTCTATCTGATCGAAGAGCAGATTCGCATGGCCAAACGGCACTTGCCCAAGGGTTACAGCCGTGAGCTGCCTCGGTTAGGCGATGGCCCCTCGACTGGTCTGCCGCGCGTCTATGACATCGCGCTCGAAATCATTTCGCACGGCGACGGACGAGTGGATCCGGAAAGTCTCAGCGCGTTCGTAGCCGCCTACCAAACAGTGACGGCCCTGAAGCTGGGAGAGTTGTGGGCCATTCCCATCATGATTCGCCTGGCCCTGATCGAAAATCTCCGGCGCGCGGGGGCCCGCATCGCGAGCGACAGGGTCGACCGCAACCGCGCGCACGAATGGGCGGGCCAAATGATGGAGACGGCGGAGAAGGATCCCAAGAGTCTCATCCTGGTCATCGCCGACATGGCGCGCTCTAACCCGCCCATGGTGAGTGCCTTCGTGGCGGAACTCGCGCGTCGGCTGCAAGGACAGAGCGCGGCGTTGGCCTTGCCCCTGACCTGGATCGAGCAGCGACTGTCCGAATCCGGACTCACGATTGAGCAACTGGTGCAATCGGAAACTCAACAACAGGCCATCGACCAAGTCTCGATGAGCAACAGTATCGGCAGTCTCAGGTTTCTGGCGGCGATGGACTGGCGTGACTTCGTCGAGACACACAGCGTGGTGGAGCAGACACTGCATGAGGACCCGGCAGGTGTCTACGGTCATATGGATTTTGCCACACGTGACCGTTATCGCCACGCCGTGGAGAAGGTCGCCAAAAGCAGCCTCCAGTCTGAAGGCGAGGTTGCTCGGGATGCCATCCTGCTCGCGCGCAAGCGGGCGACTGGAGAGGGGAAAGACGATCGCGCCGCTCACGTCGGTTTCTACTTAGTCGACAAGGGGCAGTCGCAACTCGAACAGGCGGTGAACATGCGCCTGTCTGTCTTCGAGCGAGTCCGGAGATGGAGCGGGCGTGGCGCCGTGCCGGTGTATCTCGGTTCCATCTCCCTCCTGACAGCGATGTTCACCGGTGGCTTCCTGACGCTCGCCTCTACCGAGGGGTGGGACGGATGGAAACTCGCACTGCTGGGGCTCCTATCGGCCGTAGCCACCAGTCAGTTGGCAGTGACACTGGTGAACTGGCTCGCGACGGCGCTCGTGATACCGCACCCGCTCCCGCGAATGGACTTTACCGATGGTCTTCCCCCGGAATTGCGAACCTTGGTAGTCGTCCCGACGCTGCTCCAGAATGCGCGCGGTATCGACGACCTCGTTGAGGCGCTCGAAGTCCGATTCCTCGCCAATCGAGATAGACACCTGCACTTTGCGCTCCTCACTGACCTGCAGGATGCCCATCAGGAAACCGTTGCAGGCGATGAACAGTTGGTACGGCTGGTCCAGACAAGAATCGAGGCGCTGAATGACAAATACAACAGCGAGCACGGCGAGACGTTTTTTCTCTTTCACAGACCACGTCGTTGGAATGCCCAAGAGCGGGTCTGGATGGGGTATGAGCGGAAGCGGGGGAAGCTTGGAGAATTGAACGCGCTGCTCCGTGGCGGGCCACAAGATCGCTTTTCGACGGTGATCGGCAAGACGGACATATTATCCACGGTCAGGTACGTGATCACGCTCGACACGGATACGCAACTGCCCCGCGATTCCGCGCGGCAATTCGTGGCTGCGATGGCACACCCCCTGAATCGTCCTCGGTACGACCTCGGGGCGCAGCGAGTCACCGAAGGCTATGGCATCCTCCAGCCTCGCGTGGCCGTCAGCTTGCCGGGCACCAACCGATCGCGGTACGCGCGACTCAACGCCAGCGAACCGGGCATTGACCCTTACACCCGTGCCGTTTCGGACGTGTATCAGGACCTCTTCGGAGAAGGGTCCTTTATCGGCAAGGGGATTTACGAGGTCGATGCGTTCGAGCGGGCGCTCAAGCACCGCTTCCCGGAGAATCGAATCCTTAGCCACGACCTGCTGGAAGGCTCCTATGCGCGAGCCGGACTCTTGAGCGACGTCCAGCTCTATGAGGAATATCCTGCTCGTTACAGCGCAGATGTCGCCCGGCGTTATCGCTGGATTCGCGGAGACTGGCAGATTGCACGATGGGCGTTCCCGCAAGTTCCCGGGCCGAACGGGCGCCGCCAAAACAATCCGCTCTCAGCGCTGTCCCGTTGGAAGATTTTCGACAACCTGCGGCGCAGTCTCGTCCCTGCGGCGATGATGTCCCTGTTTGTGCTGGGATGGACCGTTCTTTCACCTGTCTGGCTCTGGACGCTGTCGGCATTGTCCCTGCTCCTGATTGCCCCGCTTCTGACCGCTCTCGGGGATCTGTTCCGCAAGCCCGACGATGTGCGACTCAGCCAGCACCTGACCTCAACGGCTCGGGCCACCGCACAACACCTTACGCAGGTCCTGTTAACCTTCATGTGTCTGCCTTATGAGGGTTTCTACAGCCTCGGGGCAATCCTTCGGACAGCCGGACGCATGTGGCTCACCCGCACGCGCTTGTTGGAATGGAGCCCGTCGAGCACCGTGAACAAGACCAGGACGGGGCTGACCGGCGAGTACCGATCGATGTGGGTTGGCCCGGGCATCGCCGTGGTCACCGCGATCTATCTGATGCTCTCGCGTCCAGATGCGCTATTGGTTGCAGTACCGATATTGAGCCTCTGGGGAGCGTCTCCTTTTTTCACCTGGTGGATCAGTCGGCCGA
Source organism: Nitrospira sp. (assembly GCA_040006855.1). Classification (GTDB taxonomy): domain Bacteria; phylum Nitrospirota; class Nitrospiria; order Nitrospirales; family Nitrospiraceae; genus Nitrospira_A. The sequence goes on along the minus strand of JBDTWG010000136.1, from coordinate 3,549 downwards.
TCGCCCGGTACGAAGCCACGCTGACGGCCGACCAGACGATATATCTTCGGAAGATGGCCCGGAAGACTTGGTCATTTTTTGAAACCTACGTCGGCCCGGATGATCATTGGCTTCCGCCCGATAATTATCAGGAGCATCCGGTTCCGAGAGTGGCACATCGCACATCGCCGACGAATATGGGACTGGCGCTCCTCGCGAACTTATCCGCATACGACTTCGGCTACCTGTCGGCAGGACGCCTCATGGAACGCACGGAGCAGGCATTCAGCAGCATGGTGACATTGGAACGGTATCGAGGCCATTTCTACAATTGGTACGACACGCAGTCTTTAAAACCCCTGCTGCCAATGTATATTTCGTCGGTGGACAGTGGGAACCTCGCCGGACACGTCATGACGTTGCGTTCGGGACTGCTCACCCTCCCGGATCATTCGATCCTCTCTGATCGTGTTTTTCACGGGCTCCGCGACACCCTCGCGATTTTGAGCGATGTTCTCGGAGATGCGGCGGTCACCCATGTCACTGTGCTAGATAGGGAGTTGGCCTCCGCATCTCAAACTAGGCCGGCGACGCTCACGACGGCGCACCGGTCTCTAGACAGCCTAGCGACGCTCGCCGCTGAAGTCGCCGCTCGCCTCGATGCCCCCTCCGACGGGGACGCGAGGCGATGGGCTCATGCCTTTGCTCGACAATGCCGCGACGCGGTCAATGATCTGACGTTTCTTGCGCCCTGGATCGGTCTTCCGATCTCTCCTCGCATTCTCAGCACATTCCCTGGCCTAGACCACATCCCGACACTTCGGAGACTGACCAGGCTCGAAGGCGAATGGCTACCGGCGATTGAGCAAAGACTTGGACCGGGCACAATGGAGACGGAGCGCGAATGGCTCGCTGAACTTCAACGGCATCTTAAGGACGCAAGCCAGCGCGCCGAGGAACGGATCACATCTCTCACCCAACTTGCCTGGCAATCGAGTCAGTTCGCCCAGATGGAGTATGACTTCCTGTTCGACGGGGCACGGTACCTGCTGTCCATCGGCTACAACGTCGCGGAACGACGGCGGGACGCCAGCTATTACGACCTCCTGGCATCGGAAGCGAGATTGTGCAGCTTCGTCGCCATTGCGCAGGGACAGCTGCCGCAGGAAAGCTGGTTTGCCCTCGGACGCCTGCTCACGACCACGGGTGGAGACCCGATTCTCATGTCGTGGAGCGGTTCGATGTTCGAATACCTCATGCCGCTCCTCATCATGCCGACCTACCAGCACACGCTGCTGGATCAGACCTATCACGCTGCGGTGGCGAGACAGATCGAATATGGACGGGAGCGAGGGATACCGTGGGGCGTGTCGGAATCCGGCTACAACATGGTCGACGTGCATCTGAATTACCAGTACCGGGCATTTGGCGTGCCCGGCCTGGGCCTCAAGCGAGGCCTTGGCGAGGAGTTGGTCATTGCGCCCTATGCCACTACCCTCGCCCTGATGGTCGCACCCGAAGCAGCCTACCTGAATCTACAACGACTCGCAGCCGAAGGAGCTGAAGGACCATTCGGGTTATATGAAGCGATCGACTACACGCCGTCGCGTCTTCCACGCGGACAATCGAGTGCCGTGGTTCGCTCCTATATGGCACACCACGTGGGGATGAGTTTCCTCTCCCTGGCTTACCTGATCCTCGACCGTCCGATGCAGAAGCGCTTCGAAGCCGATCCTTTATTCCAAGCGACCATGCTGTTATTGCAGGAAAGGATTCCAAAGGCCACGGCATTCTATTCTCACAGCGCCGAGCTCTCAGACCTGCGCACGTCGTCCGGTGCTCCGGAAACGCCGGTGCGCATCCTGAATACCCCGAACACGCCGGTACCCGAGGTGCAACTCTTGTCGAACGGGCGGTACCACGTGATGGTCACGAACACAGGCGGCGGGTACAGTCGCTGGAAGGACCTGGCCGTCACGCGCTGGCGTGAAGACAGTACCTGCGACAACTGGGGGACGTTCTGTTACATCCGCGACGTCGACAGCGGCGAGTTCTGGTCGACGACCTATCAGCCGACGCTTAAACCGTCGAAGACGTACGAGGTCATTTTTTCAGAAGGGCGTGCAGAATACCGACGCCGTGACCATGAGATCGAAACGCATGCCGAGATGGTGGTGTCGCCGGAAGATGACATCGAACTGCGACGGGTCCGCCTCACAAACTGTTCCGGGACCAGGCGTACGATTGACATCACCAGCTATGCGGAAGTCCTGCTGGCCTTGCCGGCGGCCGACGCGCTCCATCCGGCCTTCAGCAACCTGTTCGTGCAGACAGAAATCATCCGTGAACGTCAGGCGATCCTCTCCACACGCCGGCCCCGTTCCCTGAACGAACAGGACCCCTGGGCCTTTCACCTCATGGCGGTACGGGGACCCCACAGCGGAGACATCTCCTACGAGACCGACCGCATGCAGTTCATCGGCCGCGGGCGCACCCTCGCCTCTCCGCAGGCCATGGACCATTCCACCACGCTCTCGGGGAGCCAGGGCTCCGTGCTGGACCCCATTGTGTCCATCCGCTGTCAGATCGTTCTCGATCCGGAAGAGTCGGTGACAGTGGATCTGGTGTCCGGCATTGGCGAGACCCGGGACCTCTGTCTGCGCCTGGTCGACAAATATCAGGACCGGCATCTCGCCGATCGCGTATTCGAGCTGGCCTGGACACACAGCCAGGTTGTGCTGCGTCAACTCAATACCACCGAAGCGGACGCGCAACTCTATGGACGTCTGGCCGGTTCAATCCTGTATGCCAATGCCTCGATGCGTGCGGAGGCGGCCGTGCTGAGCAAGAACCGCCGTGGGCAATCCGGCCTCTGGGGCTATGCCATCTCCGGCGACTTGCCGATCCTGCTGCTCCAGATTGCAGACCCGTCTAACATTGATCTGGTACGGCAGCTCGTCCAGGCCCATGCGTACTGGCGCTTGAAGGGCCTCGCTGTGGACCTCGTCATTTGGAACGAAGATCACGCCGGATACCGGCAGGTCTTGCACGATCAGATCATGGGGCTCATTGCAGCCGGAGTCGAAGCCCATGTGATCGATCGGCCGGGAGGCATTTTCGTGCGGGCGGCCGAACAGATGTCGGTCGAGGATCGCCTGCTGCAGCAATCGGTCGCGCGTATCGTCCTCACAGATAGGCGCGGCACGCTGATGGATCAGATCACCCGTGTTGCGCCACCAGCCGCACAGGCTTACCGCTTCAAACCGACCCGAACGCATCGGCCTGATCTCCCGGCGCCCATCGAGGCCAGACAGGATCTGCTCTTCTATAATGGACTCGGCGGTTTTTCTTCCGATGGTCGGGAGTACGTCATTACCACGTCGCCCGAGCACGTGACACCCGCGCCATGGGTCAATGTGCTGGCGAATCCACACTTCGGCACCGTCATTTCGGAAAACGGGCTCGCCTATACCTGGGGCGAGAATGCGCATGAATTCCGCCTGACGCCCTGGCACAACGATCCGGTGACGGATTCGAGCGGAGAAGCCCTGTATCTCCGAGACGAGGAGA